>DATHVN010000016.1 GCA_035461305.1 Euzebyales bacterium
CACCGTGACAAGGTCGAGGTCGTTCGGCTGCTCCTTGTCGGATACGAAGCTGCCCGCCAGCCAGTGGGCCTCGAAGGCGCCGAGCTCGCACAGCGCGTCGCGGAGCTCGGTCCACCAGTCGAAGATCGCACGGCGAGTGTGCGAGCCGACGAACGGGTCGACGAGCGTGGCGCGGACCTCGTCGACCGACGCCTCGTGGCACCCCGGCGGCAGGTTGCCGTGCGCGTCCATCTCGGGCAATGCCATCCTGACGCTCCGATCGGTGAGGCGGGCGCGGCGGCCGCGGGTCGCGATATGGTCGGGTCGTGACGCGCAGCGGCCGGCGGCGATCCACCACCGGCCGGTGCCCATGGTCTAGAGCCCGAAGCTACCGCCGCCGAGCTTGCCGATCAGGTCCTGCGGCTCGATGCCGAGCTGCTCGAGCAGGCTCTGGTGCTCGGGGTGGTCGGTGTCCACCTCCTGCGGCAGTTCGTCGCGCACCTGGTCCGCCTGGCCGGGGTCGCCGGGCTCGCGCTGGGACTGCATCAAATCCAGGACTTGCTGCTTGTCGAACTGCATGTCGCGCTCCTCGTTCGTCGGATCGGTGGGTGTCGATGGTCGCGCACGTTGGCCTACACTTCCCATTTCGTGCGGTCCTTCGCCGCTCTCGCGTCCCAGGTGACCCGTCCCCCCTCCCCTTGCGCATGGCTCTTGACGTCCTGGGCGGCCCGCTGCGCTGTCCCCTTGAGGTCCTGTACGGCGTCCTGCGCCGACGTCCTGATGTCGTCGCCGACCTGCTGGGCGCGCTCGGTCAGGCGCTGCTTCGAGCCATGCAGGTCGAGGTGGCGGTCGGCTTCGTCGACGGCCCGGCGCTCCGCTTCGGTCTCCGGCAGCGCGCCGGCGATCAGGGCGCCGATGCCGAACGCGATGATCCCGGCGGCCAGCGGGTTGCCCCGCGTCCTGCGCTTCGCCGCACCCGACGCGTCGCTGACGGCCTGCCGCGCCTGGCGGGCGCTCCCTGACACGTCGACGTCGGTTGTGCGTTCCGACAGCGCCCGCGATGTGCCCGCGCGGCTGTCGTCGGAGCCCATGACCGACCGCTTCAACGAGTTCCACCGCTGACGTACTCGGTCCTGCGGCGCTCGTCCACCCGGCGAGGGTTGAGGCGGTCATTGATCGCTTCGAGCGTGCCCTCCATCTCGGCACGGGCCTCCGCGATGTCACGCCGGATCTCCAGCGGGTCGTCGCTGTGGAGTGCGGCGGCCTCGCGCTGTGCGGCCGCCCGACGTGCCTGCATGTCGGCGTCGGCGGCGGGGGTCGTGGTCATCGAGGTTGGTTCCTGGCCATCGGGCGTCCTCCTTGAGTGACTGGGTGGTCTCGGGCAGCGATGTGTCGACCTGCTGTGCGGTGGCGCGGCCCTGCATCGCGAGCACTCCGGCGATCACGGCGTACATCGCACCGACGATCAGAAACCCCAACGCCGGGTGAGGAACGAGAGGTCGCCGAGCGCCCAGGCCGCGGCGAACGACAGCAGCACCGCGGCCAGGAAGCCGACGAGCGCGGCGCCGCCGAAGAGCCCTCCGGCCCTGCCGGCCGTGTGGATCTCAGCCTTCAGCTCGTTCTTGGCGAGCTCGATCTCCTGACGAAACAGCGTCGACGACTGGTCGGTCAGGCGGGAGACCAGCTCCGGCAGGGTCGCGTCGGGCTCCGGCGGTTCGTACGGGTCACGTGGTGTCGTCGCACTCACCTTGTGCGCTCCTGGTCGATGTCGAGCGGCCGGCGCTCCACGTCTTCGGCGTGGGGTGGGGCGATCGGTCGATCGGCCGCGGTCTCGTCGGCGGTCGTCCCGCCGGGACTGACCACGACTGCACTGTCGTCGCTGGCGTAGCCGACGATCACGTCGTGATCGCCGGACCGGTCACCCGTCTGATCGCCTGGCCCGGTGCTGGAGCGCTGCGTCTCGCCGCCGCCGCTGACCGGTTCGTCGGAGCTGCCGACGCCGCCGCTGACCGGTTCGTCGAAGCTGCCGACGCCGCCGCTGACCGGTTCGTCGGAGCTGCCGCCGCGGCCGCCGCTGACCGGTTCGTCGGAGCTGCCGACGTCGACGAGCCCGTCGGTCGTCCGCCACGCGGTGACGTCGTGACCGGTCGCGCCTGTCGACGACCCCGTCGGGAATGGGGCCGACGACCGGACCGGTCGCTCGTCACCCGTCATCACGGAGCTCCTGCGCCGCGTTGCGGCCGAAACGGCCCGCGACGACGCCTGCGGCCAGCGCGCCGGCCAGGAACAGCCCGGGACGACGGCGACCGAACGAACGCAGGTCGTCGAGCCCGCGGTCCTGGATGGTCCCGGCCCAGTGGTTCAGCCCATGGGCGACCGCCTCGATGTAGTCGCCGAGCACGCCGGCCTCGTCGACGCGACCGTCGGCCAGCGCACGCAGCTGGTCGCCGGCGGTGGACAGCGCTGCGCCTGCCCGCTGGGTCTCCGCCTGCGCGTGGCCGCGCAGCTGTCGTCGCGCGTCGCGTGCGATGGAGCGCGCGTGCTGCTTCGCCTCCAACCTTGATCTGCCCACCGCGGGCCCCGGCACTGTCGCTCACGCTGGACGCGGCTTCCTTCGCCCTGCGCTTGACCTGCTGGCCTGCGTGCCTGGCGACGTCGGCGGTGTCGGGGCTACCCGATGGCCCTGATTCGTAGTCACTCATCGATGCTCCTCACACAACACATGCACGGACAGTCGGACGCGGACCGCGGCCGTGCCGGGCGCCGCGTGTGGGGAGGGCGCTGGTCGCGCTCCGGATGACGGGCTCACCGCCGTCGCGGTGAGTGCTCCGGGGGCAGGGGAGCGGTCGATCGTTCGCCGGTGGCAGTCGTCACACGCTGCGTGACCGGCGCTCACTCCTTGCCAGTCGCCGCCTCCCCCACGTGGTCCGCCTTCTTCGCGTCCCGCTGGCCCATGGGGCGGGGATTGCCCGTCGTGGTGTCCCGGCGCGTCTGGTGCTCCAGCTCGGAGTTGATCTCTGCGCCGAGCAGGATCACGAACATGGTCAGCAGCAGCCAGAGGTTCAGGACGATCACTCCCGCGAGCGCGCCGTAGGTCTCGTTGTAGGACCCGAAGTTGTTGACGAAGAAGAAGAACCCGACCGATCCGATGACCCACAGAACGGTCGCGATCACCGCGCCCCAACTGACCCACCGGATCTTCGGGTCGTCGCGGTGTGGCGCGATCTTGTACAGGACGCCGAGGGCGACCATCATCAGCGCCGCCAACAGCACGAAGCTCGCGACCTGCCCACCAATGCGTGCGATCGGGCCGGGTGCGATCTGCTCGAGCAGGACAGGGACGACGCCGATCAGTCCGATCGCGACGATGAGGAAGACGATCGCCCCGAACGTCAGCAGGATCGCCAGCCCCCGACGTCTCGGGAATGACCGCGGCTCCTCGTCGTAGGCGATGTTGATGCCCTTGATCAGGCCGTCGACGCCGCCCGATGCGCTCCACAGCACGCCGGCCAGGGCAATGAGTGCGCCGAGGCCAAGTCGATTCATGCCTGTCGCCGACATGATCGGGTCGGAGATCACCCGCGCGACGTCCTGTGACATCGATTGCGTCGCCCGGGTGATCTGCTGTTGGACCGTCGCCTCGCTGGCGACCAGCCCGTAGATCATGATCAGGGCGATCAGCGCGGGGATCAGGGCGACCCAGGCATAGAAGGCGCAGCCGGCGGCGACCACCGGAATGTTGTCCTCCTTGATCTCGGCGAGCACGCGCTTGCCTACGTCGAGGAAGCCGCGTGACGGGATCTCACCGGGGCGGTCGGCCTCGCGTCCGCGGTCGTCGTGGTGCTGTCGAGTCGTGTCGCTCATGTCCTCCCATGCCTCCGCCGATCGTTGGTGGCCTGCCCGGCGGGCAGGCTGTATGCCCATTCCGTCCACGCACATGTCTGAGCTGAGTCGTTCGTCACCGATCGTTCGATGCCGGCGGCGGTGCGCGTTCGGTGTGCGTCTCGGGGCGTCACCACCTGGGAATGCCCGCCTTCGTGTGGTCGGTACAGTACGGAGCACACGATCGTGCGAGAGGACGTGCGGCGGCCATGACACATGTGGTTGGATCCGATGACGCCGCGCCGGGCACGGGTGAACCGAGAGGGGTCGATCACCGCGGGTTCTGGCGTGTGCTCGAGCGGTTCGCCGGCACCCTCGTCGACCGCTACGACCTCGATGACGTCCTCGAGCAGCTCGGCGTCGACATCGCCGAGGTGCTCGATGTCGCCGGCGCCGGTGTCATGCTGGCCGATGAGTCGGGCAGCCTGCGGTTCTGCTCCACCAACAACGAGGTGCTGCGCAAGCTCGAGAAGCTGCAGATCGACCTCGACGAGGGCCCGTGCCTGCTGGCCTACCGCAGCGGCGAGATCGTGCTGGCCGGGGACCTGCGGGACGACCCCAGGTTCCCCAGCTTCGGGCCGCGGGCGGTCGAGGTTGGCATGGCTGCGGTCTACAGCTTCCCGATGCGGCTCGACCAGCAGGTGATCGGCGCGCTGAACCTGTACGCCGAGACCGCGCGCGCGTTCTCCCCCGACCAGATCGAGGTCGGAGGGGTGTTCGCAGACGTCGGCACGATGTACCTGCTCAATGCCCGTGACATCGCCCAGCGCGATCTGCTGACCAAGCAGCTCCAGCACGCGCTGGACAGCCGGGTGCTGATCGAGCAGGCGAAGGGCTACGTGGCCGCGCTCGCCGGCATCGAACCGGCCGAGGCGTTCGAGCTGATCCGCGGCTACGCGCGTCGGCACCAGGTGCGCGTGCGGGTCGTGGCCCGCGCTGTGCTGCACGGCGATCTGGTGGCAGACGACCTCCGCTGAGCCCACGGCGGGTCCGTGGTCGACCGCGGCGGGCGACGCGACCGCCCGTGTGTGCGGGGTGGCTATCGGATGTGGGTTGCTGGCGACCACGGTGACGGGTGGCGCCGCCGTGTGTGGCGGGTGGCCATCGGATGTGCGTGGCTGGTTGAGACGCTGGCGGGTGCGTGGCTGTGCGGGGGCGTTGGTGCGTACTGGTTGCCACCTGGCGGGTGTGTGACTGTGCGTGTTTGGCGCGTGCGGACAACGCTCAGCCGCGGCCGACGTACGGCATGCCGGTGGCCATGACCGTCATCGTCAGCACGTTGGCGTCGAGCGGCAGGCTGGCCATGTAGCGCACGGCGCGGGCGGCGTCCTCGACGTCCATACGCGGCTCGGGGGCGGTGCTGCCGTCAGCCTGCGGCATGCCGTCGGCCATCGCAGCGGTCATGTCGGTCGCCGCGTTGCCGATGTCGATCTGGCCGCACGCGATGTCGTGGGCGCGCCCGTCGAGCGCGGTCGACCGGGTGAGACCTGTCACGGCGTGCTTGGTCGCGGTATAGGCGACGGAGTTCGGTCTGGGCACGTGCGCGGAAATCGAGCCGTTGTTGATGATCCGCCCACCGCGCGGCGTCTGCTCGCGCATGATGCGGAACGCCGCCCGGGTGCACAGGAACGCGCCGGTCAGGTTTATGGCGACGATGGCGTTCCACTCCGCGACGGACAGGTCGTCCACGCGCGCTGGCTCGCCGAAGGACCCGGCGTTGTTGAACAGCAGGTCGAGCTGGCCGTGCCGGTTCACGGTGTGCGCGAAGAGCGCCTCGACGGCGTCGGGGTCCGTGACGTCGGTGGGGACGGCGTCAAGCGTGCCCGGAAGGTCCGCGCCGCGGGCGACCGTGTCGTCGAGCGTCTCAGGGCGCCGCCCGGCCAGCACCACGGTCCACCCATCGGCGGCGAGCGCCAGCGCCGACGCGGCGCCGATCCCGCTGCCGCCACCCGTGACGACTGCGACCCCCGCCACCGTCGTGTCCGCGTCCATCGTCATGCCCCCGGGTCGTCGTCAGCCGTCGGTGCGCTCCACGTGGTCGGCCCACCAGTCGTACAGCTCGCCGGCGGCCGCAGGCTCGTCGAGCCGCGCGCTGCCCATGATCGGAGCGCCGGGCACCGTCCACGACAGCCCCGCCTTGCTGCTGTCGACCGCGCACACGACCTGCCCCGGGCCCCGCGCGCCCTCGTAGCCGTGCGTGGCTCGGCGGTCGTCGCGGCACTCACCGTCCGAGGTCGCGCTCGCCAACGACGCGAACGCGGCGTCGCGCTCGTCGACCGATGCGAACTGGCGGAAGACCACGCGGGTCGGCGCCTCGTCGGCGCCGGTGCAGGCGATCGCGACCTGCTCGCCGGCGAGTGGATCGCGGTTCGGAGGTCGGCAGTCGGCCTTCTCGAACACCCCAGCGGCGTTCAGCAGGTCGAGCTGCGCGTCGTCGAGCGCGGGGGCGGCATCGGGATCGGCGTAGCCCGCGATCTCGGGACCGGGGTCGCCAGGGTCCTGACCCGAGCCGACCAGCGGCCACGCCAGCGAGATCATCAGAACGGCCACCGGCAGGCCGACGACGGCCAGGATCGCCGGTCGTGGCAGCGATCGCCGGCGCGGTGCGGCGGGTGGCGACGCTGCGCCCGCTGGTTCCGCCGCAGTGTCGCCGCCGCCGGGCCCGGTGGCGGTCGGTGCGTCGACCGGCGCCGTGGTTGCCGTGATCCGCCGGGGCGGGGCGGCGCGGTCGGCGGCAGGCGCGCTGGCGTGCTCGGCCGCTGCCGTGGCCACCTGATCGGCCGCACGCGAGCCCGTCGCAGGCGGAGCGGCCCGATCGGTCGTCGACCTCGCGGGCCATTCGGTCGCAGGCTCGGCGGGCCGATCGGTCGCAGGCTCGGCGGGCCGATCGGTCCCACCCGAGCCGGTCCCAGGCGAGGCAGGCCGACCAGTCGCAGGCGCGCCGGTCGGAGGCGATGCGGCGCCACCGGTCCGGGCTGCGGTGCCGTTGACGTCCCCGACGGCCCGTCGTGCAGCGTCGACCGCCGAGCGCAGGGCGCGCTCGGTCGCGGTGGTGCCGCGGTCGAGCCTGCGCGTGTCGCCAGGGCCGGAGCGCGTGCCGGGCTCGTCGCGCGCCGCGGCGACCCCGGCGCGCATCTGCATTGTCGCCGTCATCGGCTCCGACGGTGGCTCGGGCGGCGGCAGCACGAGCTCCGCGGCAGCAGCGAGCGTCGCGCACCGCCGGAACCGGTCCGACGGGTCCTTGGCCATGGCCGTGGCGATCACTCGGTCCCACGTGCGGGAGAGCCCGGGGCGGACCGCCGACGCCCGTGGGGGCGCCTCGTGGAGATGCGCGGTGATCATCTCGGCGATCTCGCCCTCGAACGGCTTGCGGCCGGTCAGGCACTCGAACAGCACGCACCCCAGCGCGTACACGTCGGTGCGTCCGTCGACCCGCGCCGAGGTCCGCATCTGCTCCGGCGCGGCGTAGGCCAGCGTGGCCGGGGCCAGGCCCTGGGTGACCGGGTTGTCGGTCGTCTGGTCGACGCGCCGGCTGATCCCGAAGTCGGCCAGGTACACCGCATCGCTGTCGTCGAGGCATAGGATGTTGCCCGGCTTGACGTCGCGGTGGACCAGGCCCTTGGCGTGCGCGTAGTCGAGCGCCGCCCCGACCTGACGCACGACCGAAACGGCGCGGTGCTCGTCCAGCGGACCGTGGGCCAGCTCATAGCGCAGGTCCCTGCCGGCGACGAAGCGCATGACCAGGTACAGCAGACCGTTGCGCTCGCCGCCGTCGTAGACGGTGACGATGTTGCGGTGCTCGAGGCTGGCGGCGATGTTCGTCTCGCGCCGGAACCGCTGGTGGTCCGTGGGCGTGAAGTCGTCCGACGGACGCAGCATCTTGATCGCCACGTCGCGTTCGAGCAGCGGGTCCCAGGCCCGGTAGACGCGGCCGAACCCACCGCGACCGAGCTCAGCGGTGATCTCATACCGGCCGTTCCAGGTGTCGCCCGGTTGTGGCAGCCCAGACACTGTGGTGGCGGATCTCCCCATCGTCGTCCTGCCCCGCCTTCGCCGGAGCCTGGCGCTCCCGGCGCATGGAGCCGTCGGTCACTTCGCCTCACGGGACCCGGCGCCGCCGTTGCGCCGGTCCGTCGCAGCCTCTCGTGTGCGTGCGTCGTGGACCTGGCTCGGCGCACATTCTCGCACGATCGGATGGACCGTGTGCAACGCGGCCGAGCCACGGCGCAACGGGGATGGCGCTCAGGCGTCGATGCGGGCGCGCAGCGTGCGGACGGCCTGCATGTAGCGGTCCATCTGCTCCATGTAGCGGGCCGCGTCGTCCTTGGCCTCGGGGTGGCGCATGCCCATCGCCTTGGCGGCGAACTTGGCGCCGCGGCAGTAGGGGAGCAGGGCCGGCAGCGGCATGGCCTCGTCGCCCGGCACGGGGTCGACGTGGTCGGCCTGTGCCTGCTCGATCGGGGACAGCTCCAGCGAGGTGACGTGCGCGAGCAGTTCGTCCTCGGTGATGCGGTCGGCGAAGTCCCGCGAGACCTGGCGGAAGTGCTCGCCGCCGTCGGGGTGGATGACGACGACAGCCGGCCGCGCGATGTCGCCGCGGGCGGTGTCGGGGTGCCACACGTCGAGCGCCTTGAGCAGGCCCTCGCCATCGGGGTCAGACAGCATCTCGAACGGCAGGTGGAGCTTTTCGATCATCGCGGCGTTGCGTGCCGGTGAATCGACGCTGACGCCGACGATGTGCGTGCCCGCCTGCAGGAACTCGTGATACCGGTTCGCCAAGCTGACCAGCTGGCAGTTGCAGTACGGTCACCAGTCGCCGCGCAGGGTGACCAGCACGATCCCGGCGTTGAGGTGGTCGGTGAGCGTCCAGTCGCGGTCGTTCTGATCGCGCAGCGTGAAGTCGGGCACCGTCATGGCGGACTCCTGTCTCTGGGGACGTTCGGAGGTGTACCCGGCGCCCCCGGGCTACCATGCAGGGAGGATGAGCGCGCCCCTGGGCCCGGTGCAACGCGCGGCCTACCGTGTGTGGCTGGCGGTCGGCGTCTTCGCCCTGATCTGGGTGGCCTGGCGGGTGCTGGCACGTCCGGTCGCAGTCATCGTGCCGCCGCTGCTGCTGTCCACGGTGATCGTGTACCTGCTGGCACCGATCGTCGCCGGCTTCGAGCGCCGTAGCCTGCCGCGGTGGGCCGGGACGCTGCTTGCGTACCTGATGGCCCTGCTGACACTGACCGTGATCGGCGCGGTGCTGGTGCCGCTGCTGACCGAGCAACTGCAGGCGTTCGCCGACCGGCTGCCGTCGCTGCTCACCGCCCTCGGTGAGGACCTCGACCGCCGGTTGGCACCGATGGGGATCGACGTGCCGATCGGCGACTCGATCGACGCCGCGGCGATGCAGAGCAACATCGAGCAGGCGCTGCAGGGTGGCGCCCTCCCCGCCCTGGGCGGCGTACTCGGTGGGCTGTCGGGCCTGGCCCTGGGCCTGCTGCAGGTCGTCCTGGTGTTCACCCTGGGCCCGGTCGTCGGCTTCTACGTGCTCGTTGACCTGCCGCGCCTGCGCCGCTGGAGCCGGGCGCTCATCCCACCGCGGCACCGTGCGGAGGCCAGCGAGGTCGCGGCCAAGCTGCACTTCGTCGTCGGCGGGTTCATCCGCGGGCAGCTGCTGGTCGCGCTGTTCGTCGGGCTGGCGGCGTCGGCGGGTCTGGCCATCGTCGGTCTGCCGTTCTGGCTGCTGGTCGGGGTCACCGCCGGCGTGACCAACGTCATCCCGCTGCTCGGCCCGTTCGTCGCCGGCGTGCTCGGCGTGTCGATCGCGATGGTCAGCGAGGGGATGGGCCTGGCCGCGCTCGTGCTGGCGGTCCTGTTGGTCGTCCAGCAGCTCGACAACCAGCTGATCTCGCCACTGGTCATGGGCCGCAACGTCCACGTGCACCCCTTGGCGGTGCTGCTGTCGCTGGTGATCGCCGGGACCGTCTACGGCGTGATCGGTCTGCTGATGGCGGTCCCGTCGGTGGCGGCGGGCAGCGTGCTGGTGCGCCACTTCTGGGAGACGCGGGTGCCATGGGCCGACACCTCCACGGCCGACCTCACCGCCTCCGGCGATCCGCCGGCGTCGTGGACTGCCCGCGTGCCGGTGCGGCCACGCGGCAAGTAGCGCGGCCGCGCCCAGGCGCGCGTGCGCTGCGGCGCAGTACAGTGGTGCGGTCGCCACGGACCCTGGGTCGGTGGCGGACCATTGGATAGCCATCCAGAGCGGCTGAGGGACCGGCCCGTCGACGCCGCCGCAACCAGACCACGCACGTCGCGGTCCAGGTGCGAACTCCGGCCCCCTCGGGGGGAAGATGGCGCAACGCTCGTCCTCCCTCCGCGCGACCGAGTGGAAGGACGACGCGGTGACCTACCTTCGCGCCCTGCGCTGTCGTGGCTGCGGCAGCGAGACGGCGATCACGCCCGCCCATGTCTGTGACCGGTGCTTCGGCCCGTACGAGGCGACATACGACTACGACGCGATGGCGGCCGGGATCAGCCGCGCGTCGATCGAGGCGGGCGCCGACAGCCTCTGGCGGTACCGGGACCTGCTCCCGCTGCCGACCGATGAGCCGGTCGACCCGGTGTGGCTCGGTGGCGGTCTGACGCCGCTCGTGCGGGCGCCGCGGCTGGGTGCCGCGCTCGGCCTGGACGACCTGTGGCTGAAGAACGACACGGTCAACCCCACGTGGTCGTTCAAGGACCGGGTGGTGACCGTGGCGCTGACCGCCGCGCGCGCGTTCGGCTTCACGACGGTCGCGTGTGCGTCGACGGGCAACCTGGCCAACTCGGTCGCCGCGCACGCGGCCGCCGCCGACCTCGACGCGTACGTGTTCATCCCACACGACCTCGAACAGACCAAGGTGCTGGCCAGCGCGGTCTACGGACCGAACCTCGTCGCGGTCAAGGGCACCTACGACGACGTCAACCGGCTGTGCAGCGAGGTTGCCGACGAGTACGGGTGGGCGTTCGTCAACGTCAACATGCGCCCGTTCTACGCCGAGGGCTCCAAGACGATCGGGTTCGAGATCGCCGAGCAGCTCGGCTGGACGCTGCCCGACCAGGTCGTGGCGCCGATGGCGTCGGGTTCGATGATGGTCAAGATCGACAAGGCGTTCCGCGAGCTGACCCGCGTCGGGCTGGTCGACGAGATGCCGTGGGCGATGTTCGGCGCGCAGGCGCTGGGATGCTCACCGATCGCCGCCGCGTTCGCTTCCGGTGAGGACGATCCCACCCCGGTCAAGCCGGACACGATCGCGAAGTCGCTGGCGATCGGCAACCCCGCCGACGGCGGGCCGGCGATCGGTGTAGCGCGCCGAACCGGGGGCGGCATGGACGTCGCGACCGACGACGAGATCGCCGAGGCGATGCGCCTGCTGGCCCGCACCGAAGGGGTCTTCGCCGAGACCGCCGGCGGCGTCACGGTGGCCGTGCTGCGCAAGCTGGTCGACGCCGGTGCGTTGGACCGCGCCGCGCGGACCGTGGCGGTCATCAGCGGCAACGGGCTCAAGACCGTCGACGCCGTGCCGGCGACGCCGACGTTCACGGTCCCACCGTCGCTGGACGACTTCGAGGAGGCCGCGGGCCTGCTCGACGTCTGAGCCGGGACGCGTCCCCGGAGTCGGTCGAAGCGCATCGACGAGCTGCAGGCCGAAACCGGCCGCTCCGGCGGCTCGTGAGCACGTCCGTCCCCGCAGGATCGTGCGCGACTCGCCTATATCGGCACGCCGATCAGCACGAAAGCGATGTCGTCGCGGCCGTCGGGTGCCTCGAGGAAGCGTCGTTCGAGCTCGCTGGCGAACTTGTCGACCGGCAGGTGGTTGAGGCCGGCGAGCATGCGGTGCAGCTCCTCGTCCTCGATCGGGGCCGCAGGGCGGTCCGTGATGCCGTCGGTGTAGAGGAACACACGGTCGCCGGGCAGCAGGTCGGTCCGGTCGCAGTGCAGCTCGATGTTGGTGAACAGCCCGACCAGCGAGCCCTCACGGCCGAACGGCATCACGTCGGTACCGCGCAGAATCAGGGCGAGCGGGTGTCCCCCGAGCGCGAGGTCGGCCTGGACGGTGTTGTTCAGGCCGAGCCGCAGCACCGCCGCCGTGCAGTAGCGGTCGTCACCCTCCGCCAGGATCGCCCAGTTCAACGCGTACAGCATGCGGATCGGGTCGCCGTCGAGCATGGCCGCGGCGCGCAGCGTGTAGCGGGCCAGCAGTGCGCGCGACGCCGCCGACGGTCCTTTGCCGCACACGTCGCCGATCTCCAGGTACCAGCAGGCGTCGGAGTTCTGGTACCAGTCGTAGAAGTCCCCACCCACCTCGGAGATGTCGGCCGGCAGGTAGCGCGCGGCGACGTCGAGCTCGGGGATCTTCGGAGGGTCCTCGGGGATGATCGCGGCCTGCAGCTTCTGGGTCACCTGGGCGGACCGCTGCTCGCTCAGTTCCAGGGCGCGGGCCGTCTTGCGCATCTCGCGGATCGACCGGTCCATCGCCCCGATCGCGATCGACACGCTGGCACCGGCCAGCACGAACTGCAGGATCGCCCACACGCTGCGGGCGAATGGCATCCCCGCAGCGCTGTCGCGCTCCATCACGACGCCCCACAGCGCGATCGCGCCGACGGTTGCGGTGACCAGCCCGATCCGCCAGCCTCCGAGCAACGCGCCCACGCCGACGAGGATAAGCAGCCAGGCCCCCGGCAGGATGACCACCGTGTTGTCGACCAGAGCGAACATCAGCGCGGTCAGCGCGATCACCCCGCTGATGATCCCGGCCGTGCGCCAGGGGCGTCCCGCGAAGTTCGCGTCCCGCCAATCCTGGAAACGGACTATGGGGGACGAGCGCAGCACAGAACCCAGTGAGTGAGAAGCGCGCCTCCGCCGCACTGGATGCCCTGGTTCGTTGGACGACGCGCCTGATCCTAGCCGTGTCCAATGCCCTGCCGACAGCCCGATGCGGCAGGAACATGGGAAATCTTGTCACGCCGGGGCGAACACCTCGTTGGCGAGCGTGACCTGCGCCGGATGGGTGCAGCGCGCGCCGTCATACCCGACTGCGCCGGCCCGCTCGACGGTCGCGCGGTAGGCGGACCTGTCGTCGCCGGCGACCGCCGGCGCGACGACGGCGTGTAGGCCGACAGCCCGTGCGGCGACGAGCACCTGCAGCCGGAGCGACGTCAGCACGTCGTCGTTCGTCGTCGGATCGCCGTCCGCGCCGAGCGCGGCCAGAAGGCCCGCCTCGTCGAGCACGAGGGCGTCCAGCCGGTCGGACACCAGCGCGATCTCGTCGAGCAGCGCCAGCGCCTGCGCCGTGGCGATCTCGGCCTCGATGACGATGCGGTGACCCAGGTCGATGCGTTGCTCGATCATGCCGACCAGGGTGTCGACGAACTCGATGTCGCTCGGTGAGGTGACCTGCGGCACAACGATGCCGTCGATGAAGTCCCCGGCCCGCTCGACGATGTCGACGACGTCGCGGTAGGCCCACTTCGAGTCGATCGGGTTGACCCGGACCGCGAGGAGCGCCTCGCCGTAGTCGTTGGACTCCAGCGCCTCGGCGATCCCGGCCCGCGCGACGTCCTTGTGCGACGGATCCAGGTCGGCGAGGTCGAGCACCACCTGGTCGGCGCCGAACCGTCTCGCGCCGCGCACCTGCTGAACGACGTCGGAAGGCACGTGCAACGATGACCGGTGCTGCGGCACGTCGGACGTCATGACCACAATGACCCTCACCTCGCCGGTCACGTCGTGGCGGGCCAGCTTGCCACATGACCGCGCTGTGACTGTACCGACCTTGGATATCCACCTGGGCCAGACGTCGCCGCTGACCAGGATCGCGCGCACCTGATCGATTCGACGGTCCGGTGCCAGCCGAGCTCCAGATCCGAGCCCGAGATTCACTCCACGGTGCCCGCCGACGCGGGATCTGCTCTGGCATGGTTACGACCAACGTGCGCGGGTGGCGGCCGCGGCGTCGACTCGGGTCATGGCCGGGGGAGATGACCCGAGTTGGTTCGCGCGATGGATCAGTAGGTCGTCGATGCTCGCGTCCACATTGTCGGTATCACGCTGATGGCTCCTCGGCGCAGCTCGCGGCGACGTTCGACGGCCGCACCGGTGCCGCTCCCGTCACACCAGCGGACCAACGCACCGGGTCCTGCCACCCGTGCCTGCTCACGCGGAACGACCGCCGACGAGCCATTGGCCAGGATGGTCGCGTCAGCGCAGCGAACGGCCCGCGGCAGCTTGCTTCGCCGCAGGACCGTGTGGCTGGACGCCGACAGGTGATTCTGTCGACGTCCGCTCGTCAGGCGCCTAACATGTATGGCCGACGCGCAGGCCGAGGCCGGCCCGTGACAGCCCGGCATTCCAACGGAGCTGCCGTATTCTCAGCGCAGCGTCCCGCGCCACACGGGACGCCGTGGATGTCCTGGGCTAGGCCCGTTCCTCGCGCGTCTCGTGGGCGGCGGCCTCCTTGCGGGCCTCGACGGCTTCGCGCTCGGCGGCCTCGGCCTTCTGCTCGGCCTGGGCCTTGTCCTGCTGGGCCTGGCCCTCCTCCTTCATGTCCTCGTCGCCGAGCAGCGAGCCGGCAGCCTCCTTCATGCGACCGGCGCCTTCTTCGATGTTCTCGCTCATGCCCATCACCCTTCTCCTTCTTGTGGCCTCGTCGTCGGCGTACCCGACCAGCGGGGTGCACATGCGTTAGCGTCAGGTGATGGCGACTGACCACCACCAGCGCGCGCGGGCCGTGCTCGAGCCAGACGTCTACGACTACTTCGCCGGCGGCGCCGATGAGCAGTTGACGCGCGACGACAACGACCGAGCCTGGGCGCGACTGCGGCTGCGGCCGCGGGTGCTGCGCGACGTGTCCATCGTCGACACGACGGCCACGATGCTCGGGACGACCGCCGTCGCGCCGATCGGCATCGCGCCCACGGCGGCGCACGAGCTCGCACACCCGGAAGGGGAGTGCGCCACCGCGGCCGGCGCCGCGGCGGCCGGCGCCGTCTACATCGCCTCGACGTTGTCGACGCGCTCGCTGGAGGAGATCGCCGCGACCGCCCCCGAGGCCGTGCGGTGGTTCCAGCTGTACGTACGGGGTGAGCTGACGACCGCGCGCGACCTGGTCAGGCGCGCCGAGGCGAGCGGCTACGCGGCGATCGTGGTCACTGTCGACGTGCCGGTCCTCGGGCTGCGGCGGCACGAGGGTCTGACGCTGGACAGCCGCATCGACTTGCCGCACATGCCGCGGTCCGACCAGCCGGACGGCGGGGCGTACGCCCGCCACGTCGCTCTGACCTTCGACGACCTGCGTGCGATCATCTCGTGGACCGCGCTGCCGGTGCTGGTCAAGGGCGTGCTGCGTGCCGACGACGCGACGGCCTGCGTACGCACCGGCGTCGCCGGGATCATCGTGTCCAACCACGGCGGACGCCAGCTCGACACGACCGTCGACCCGCCGACGGCGCTGGCGGAGGTCGCCGCCGCGGTCGGCGACGCCACCGAGGTCTATGTCGACGGCGGGATCCGCCGGGGCACCGACGTCGTCAAGGCGCTCGCGGTGGGGGCGGATGGCGTGTTCGTCGGACGGCCCGTGGTCTGGGGTCTGGCCGCCGACGGTGCGGACGGCGTCCGGGCGGTCCTCGACGACCTGCGGATGGAGCTGGTCCGGGCGATGAAGCTGTGCGGGACGCCGACCGTGGCCGACATCACGCCCGACCTCGTCGTAGGACCCTGAGCCGGAGCTGCGGTGCTCACTGTTGTGCATCTGTTTCTGGGTCTTGACTACCGGTCTCGTGCATTTAGCCTACGGTGGGACGTCGCATGGGAGTTGGTGTGCGGGAGCGGACTTCAGCTGGCGGAGGCTCGGCGCTCGTCGCCGTTGTCGTCGCGCTCCTGCTGATCGTCAGCGGTCTGCCAGCGCAGGCCGCGCAGGCCAAGAAGGCGCCGCCCATCGACCCCTACGCGCCCTACGAGCCACAGGGCGTGTGCGACCCCACACCGAAGCCGGGGGTCGTGGCGTTCGCCAAGCTGCTGCTCGAGGCCTATCCCGTCAGCGGGTGGTCGGGCATCAGCCGTGACTGCGGCGTGCGGGGCACCAGCGAGCACAAGGAGGGCCGCGCGTTCGACTGGGCCGTCAGCGTCGCCAACCCACAGCAGCGGGCGGTCGCCGAGGACGCGCTGGCCAAGCTGCTCGCCACCGACGGGGACGGCAACCGCCATGCGCTGTTCCGCCGCTTCGGCCTCATGTACATCATCTGGAACCGCCAGATCTTCAGCTCCACGCAGGCCGACGCCGGATGGCGGCCGTACGCGTGCAACTCCGCCGCGTCCTACGACGACTGCCACGTCGGCCACGTCCACTTCTCGTTCTCGACGGCCGGCGCGATGATGCACTCGTCGTGGTGGAAGATGAAGCCCACGGACTCGAAGGTCTCCATCGAGCGCGTCAAGTCGCGGACGCGTACCGCGACCGCGGTCGAGATCAGCTCCAGCGCCTTCCCCGGTAAGGGCGCAGCAGAGTACGTGTTCCTCGCCGACGCCGGTGACCCGTACGACGCGATGGTTGCCTCCGTCATGGCCGGTGCCGCGCACGGCGCCGTGCTGTTGACCCGCGGGACCGACGCGCTGGAGCCCAAGGTCAACAAGGAGCTGCGTCGACTGCTCGGCGGCTCGGGCACCGTCACGCTGGTCGGTGACGCCGACGGGCTGCCTGGCGCAGTGGTGAGCGACCACGCCGACCGGTACCAGATCCGCCGGGTCGCCGGCGCGGACGTCTACGGCACCGCGCGGGCCGCCGCACTCGACATGGAGCGCGCCGGGCAGTCGCGCACCGCGGTCGTCGCCGGGGTCGACGCCCTCGACCAGGCGCTGCCGATGGTGGCCGTGGCGGCCGCCAACGACTGGCCAATCGTGTTCACCAAAACCAACGAGCTGAACGACGACGCGCGCGGCTTCCTGGTCGAGGCCGACATCGCCACGGTCCACATCGCCGGCTCGACCGACGCGGTGTCCACCGACGTCCGTCGGGCGATCGCCGACCTCGGCGGGGTCAAGGTGCAGCGTCATGGCGGCGACAACGTCCACAGGACGTCGGTGACCGTCGCGCGGGACTTCTTCGCGATCCCGTCGGCCTACGCGCTGGTCAACCACGACGACCTGGTGACCGGCGCCGTCGCAGCCGCCTACGCGGGTGAGCGACGCCACGCACCGCTGCTCGTGACCAACGGCCGCCGACTGGGCGCGGCCGTGTCGGACTACATCATCCAGACCGCGTCACCGGGCGCGTCCGGCATCCTCGTCGGTGACCGTTCCACCCTGCGCCGCCGCATCGAACGCGAGCTTCTCCGCACGCTGCAGTAGTCACTCGACGGCGATCGCAAAGTCCGACGCGGTGACCAAGCGCAGGCCGCCACCCGAGATGGGGACGTCGGGTGCACCCGAGGGTCCGACAGATCCCAGAGATGCCCTGCACGACCAGGGCGCGGTTGAACGCCGTCCGGTCGTCGGGTGCGCCCTCGCGCAGCTGCGCCAGGGGGTGTCACCGGTGAGCCCGCAGTCGCGGCGCCGGCACCACGAAGAACCCGGCGGACACCCGGCGGACACCACGACGCCCATCGTGGCCAGCGCGTCTGGTGGCCCCACCGCGTCCTGTATCGCGACGAGGTCGCAGTCGTCCAGCGCCTCGATCTCGGGCATCCGGCCGCCGATCCCGACCGCGTCCGCGTCGGTGTGCAGCACGTGGTAGCCGTGATCGAGCAGCACCCGCACGGCCTTCATCCGCAGGAGCCACGGCGCGGCGAGCATGCCGTCCCACGGCATCGGGGCGGACGTGAAACCCGAGACGTCCAGGCTGTCGCGCACTGGGTGGTCGAACGCGCAGATGATCGGTCGGCGTGGCCGTAGCGGTCGGCGGCGACCTGCCAGTAGAGCGGGACCTCCTGGTAGCCGGTGTCGCAGAACAGCAGCGTCGGCAGCGTGCCGCGCCGTTTGGCTTGGTCTGGCGCTCCCCAACGCGTCAGTTCTCCGCCTCGACGCGATCGACGGCAAGCTCGGCCAGTTGACGCTTGGCATGCACACGATCGAGTCGCTCCTGCGTGAGCTGATCGAGCGAAAGTGAGCGGTCCTACGACACGCACATCGACCTCACGCGTCCGCGACGCAACGGCTGTGCTGCAGATCGTCAGCCGGTGACGGCGCCCACCTCGGCTCCCGCTACGGTCGTGGCGTACTTGGCGAGCACGCCGGTGGTGTAGCGGGGCTCTGGGTGCTTGAGGGTCGCCCGGCGACGCTCGAGCTCGTCATCGGCGACGTCGAGGTCCAGGCGGCGGTTGGGTACGTCGAGCACGATGCGGTCGCTGTCCTCGATCAGCGCGATCGGCCCGCCATCGACCGCCTCGGGCGCCACGTGTCCGACGCACAGCCCGTGGGTCGCCCCGGAGAACCGCCCGTCGGTGATCAGTGCGACGTCGCTGCCGTGGCCCGCGCCCTTGACCGCCGCGGTGACCGCCAACATCTCGCGCATCCCCGGCCCGCCCTTGGGACCCTCGTAGCGGATGACGAGCACGTCACCGCCCGCGAGCCTGCCGTCGAGCACGTAGTCCATCGCGTCCTGCTCGCCGTCGAACACCCGCGCTGTGCCGGTGAACGTCTCGTCGTCGAGCCCGGCGATCTTGACGATCGCGCCGTCGGGCGCCAGCGAGCCGCGCAGCACGGCCAGGCCACCGTCGGCGTGGATGGGGTCGTCCAGGTCGCGGATCACGTTGCCGTCGGGTCCTGGGATGTCGTGCAGCGCGTCGAGGTTCTCGGCGAGCGTGCGTCCCGTGACCGTCAAGCAGTCGCCGTGCAGCAGGTCCGCGTCGAGCAGCACCTTCAGCACCGCGGGCACGCCGCCGGCGCGGTCGATCTCGCTCATCGCGAACCGCCCGTGCGGGCGCGAGTCGACGATGTGGGGCACCCGCCGGCCGACGCGGTCGAAGTCGTCGAGCGTCAGCTCGACCCGGGCCTCGTGCGCGATCGCCAGCAGGTGCAGCACGGCGTTGGTCGAGCCGCCCACGGCCATGACCACGGCGATGGCATTCACCAGCGACTCGCGCGTGATGATCTGGCGTGGGCGGATGCCCGCCTCGAGCAGCGACATCACGGCCTGGCCCGAGCGCACCGCGAGGTGCTCGCGGCGGGCGTCGACCGCGGGTGGCGACGCCGACGCCGGCAGGCACATGCCGAGCGCCTCGACGGCGGCGGACATCGTGTTGGCCGTGTACATGCCGGCGCACGAGCCCTCGGTCGGGCACGCGTTGGACTCGATGCCGAGCAGCTCCTCGTCGTCGATCGTGCCGGCCGCGTGTGCGCCCACCGCCTCGAAGACGTCCTTGATGTCGATGTTGCGTCCCTTGTAGCTGCCCAGCAGGATCGTGCCTCCATACAGGAACACAGACGGCACGTCGAGGCGCGCGGCGGCCATGACCATGCCCGGCAGGGACTTGTCGCAGCCCGCGAAGGTGACCATGCCGTCGAAGCGCTCGGCGTGCATGACCGTCTCGACCGAGTCTGCGATGACCTCACGCGACACCAGCGACGCGCGCATGCCCTCGTGGCCCATCGCGATGCCGTCGGACACCGCGATCGTGTTGAACTCCAGCGGGAACCCACCGGCCTCACGCACCCCCAGCTTGGCGTGCTCGGCGAGGCGCCGCAGCGGCAGGTTGCAGGGCGTGACCTCGTTCCACGACGTTGCGATGCCCACCTGGAACTTGCCGAAATCGTCCTCGGTCATGCCGACGGCCCGCAGCATGGCCCGTGCCGGAGCCCGTCGTGGCCCCTCGCTGACGTCCGCCGACCGGCGCGTGCCTGTGGGGTCCATGGCTGCTCCTCGAACTGAAGGTGTGGGCGCTAGGCTTTCCATCCGCACGTCATCATCCCACAGTGACGAACCACGACCCGTCTGAGCGAGGGTGCGCGATGGCTGACAACCCCACCACGTGGTACCTCGTGGCGACCGACGACGGCAGCGACTCAGCCTATACGGTCACGCGTGAGGTGGGTTTCGATCTCGCTGCGAAGTCCGACGCCGGGGTCATCCTGTATGACCGCACGAGTGAGAGCAAGCTGACCAACCCCTACCCGTCGGGCCCCTGGTCCGACGAGGGCGACGCGGTCAGCCCCGACTCCGAGCTGGAGCCCGAGACGCTGCGCGACATGGGCCGCGCCTACCTGGCCGAGCAGGTCATCGAGGCGCGGGACCGTGGGATCCCCACGCGCGCCCACCTGGCGGTCAACACGGGTGCCGAGGCGCTGGCCGACGCGGTCAGGCGCTACCGCCCGACGACCGTCGTGTTCCCGCAGGCGGCGACCGAGGACGCATCGTTCCTCGACAAGGTCACCCACGACACCGTCGCCGACCTGCTCGCGGACACCTCCGCCGAGGTCGTCCTGATCAACGCCGAGGGCAACCGGGTCACCTGACCCGGCCCGCACGCGGCGCGCGCCAGGCGGCGCCGGGCCGGGCGGCGTCGGCTCATGGGACCAGTTCGAGCCGATCGCAGTGGCGGGGCACCACGCCCAGGGGCCATGATCGAGGCTGGCGATGCGCTGCTGTCAGAGCCGCTCGGCGACCGCCACCACCGAGGCGTCGACCCCCGGCGGAACGTCGACGTCGGCCTCCACCAGCTCCGCGATCCGTTGCCAGTCGCGCTCGTGCACCGGCTCGACCATCAGCTCGCCGTCGCGGAGGCTCCCGACGAGCGTGAGCTCCGCGTGTGCGCCGAAGCGGCTGCCGAGGAGGTTAGGCGACCTCCACCGTCCCCGTCCGCGGCATGACGACCGTCGCACCGCGTCGCGGAACAGTCCGCGGGATGACGCATGGTTGGCTTCTCGCGTGGCGGCGGCGACCAGCGGCCCTGCATCGGTGAGCAGCGCGTCATCACCGACTGCGGTGGTCGTCAATCGCGTCGGGCGACGTAGTGGTCCAGGTTCGTGCCGCTGTCGGGGTCGCCCTCGCCCAGGTTCGTCCCGCTGCCGGGGCAGCCGTCGCCCAGGTTCGTCCCGCTGCCGGGGCAGACCTCGCCCAGGTTCGTCCCGCTGCCGGGGCAGCCGTCGCCCAGGTCGAAGATTCGACAGGTCACGACCTTCGCCCGCAAGCTCGGCGAGGTACGCGGCGATGCCTCCCGCGCGTACTCGATCATCGACATGCCCCCGACGACGCGCCTCGTACCGCAGCTGTGCATCAGCCTCGTCCGGCCGCACGATCGTCGTCCGCTTCAT
>DATHVN010000017.1 GCA_035461305.1 Euzebyales bacterium
CGCGTCCTGCGCCACCTGTCCGCGGCGGCGGACGGCTGGGAGTCGCTGGGGCGACCGGCCAGCGAGCTGTACCGGGGCGCGCGCCTGGAAGCGGCGCTGGAGTGGCGCGCCGCGACCCACCCCGACCTGACCGACCTCGAGGATGCCTTCCTCGACGCGTCGGTGGCCGAGACCGCATCGGCTCGCGTCGCTCTGGCCGAAAGGTCCCGCCAGCAGGCCCGCCAGAACCGCCTGTTGCGGGTGCTGCTCGGGGCCGCCGCGGCGTTCCTGCTCCTGTCGCTCGCTGCCGGCCTGGTTGCCGTGGGTCAGCGCGACAGAGCGCAACGCTCGGCGGCCGATGCCGACTCCTCGGCGGACGTCGCCGAGGCGCGCCGCCTGAGCGCGCTCAGCCTCACCGTCGACGACCTCGACCAGGCGCTGTTGCTGGCGGTCGAGGGCCGCCGCCTCCACGACTCGAACGACACGCGCACGAACCTGCTCGCGGCGCTGAACCGGCGCCCGCAGGCCATCGGCGTCCTGCGCCATCCCGCCATCGGCACCCACGGAGGCTTCGCCGTGACCGCCGACGGGCGCCATCTGGCGGCGCACGACGGCGGCAGCCTGGCCTTCTTCGATGCCGCCACGCTGCAGGCCGCCGCCGAAGCACCCCCCGAGTCGACGTTCTACCGGGCGATGGCACCGACGGCGGACGGCCGCGGTGTGGCGGCGGTGACCTACCCCGACGACCAGAGCCGGGGTGCGGTGCGGTTCTTCGAGGCCGCCACCGGCACCGAGACCCGCGAACCGATCGCGCTGACCGTGTCTCCACGGGAGGGCTTCCTGCCCGCCATCTCGGTGGCGCTGAGCCGCGACGGCCGCTACCTCGCCGTGGGCAACCAGCGGAACCCCGACTTCCCCGACGATCCGGCCTCCGAGCTCATCTGGGACCTGCGCTCCCCCGGATCGCGTCCCCGCACGGTCACGTACGGGCTGGACTACCCATCCCTTGCCTTCACACCCGACAACCAGCTCGTGATCGTCGGGGAGGGCGCCGAGGCGGGGGCCGGGCTGACCCTCGTCGACCCGGCGACGGGTGACGTGGTGCAGACGATCCCACAGGCGCGGGCACCGGTGGCCGTGAGCCCCGACGGCGACAGCGTGGCGGCCAGGGAGGGAGACGCGCTCGCCGTCTTCGACATCGCCACCGGTGCCCGCCGCCGTGTGCTCACCAGAACCTCGCGGCCCGTCGCCGTCGCGTTCTCCCCCGACGGACGGACGCTCGTCAGCGCCACCGACCAACCCACCATCGAGGTCTGGGACCCGGCATCGGGTGAACGGACCGGCGTCCTGGCGGGCCACAGCGCCACCGCGGGCGCCATCGGCTTCGGCGCCGACGGGAACACCCTCTACTCCTCCGGAACCGACGGGACCGTGATCACCTGGGACCTCGCGGGTGATCGGCGCCTGGTCCGCCAGATCGCCCCGCCCGACCGGACGCCGGACTCGCTGAAGAGCCACGTCGCACCGAGCCCGGACGGGACCAGGCTGAGCTACCTGTACGGCGACCAGGTGGGCGTCGACCACTTCGCGGTGCGTGACGTGGGGAGTGGCCCGATTGGCCCCGAACGCCCGAGCGACCACCCCTTCGCGGGGTGGCAGGACTGGACGCCCGATGGTCGCCGCCTGATCACGGTGGGCAACGACCGAACGGCCCGGCTGTGGGATCCGGCGACCGGCGGGCTGATCGCTGAGCGCACGCTCCCGTTCGATTCGAGCAGCGGCTCGGTGGGGTGGCGGCCGGGCGGTGACACGATCTTCCTCGGACTCCACGCCGGCGGGATCGTCGAGCTCGACGCCGCCACCCTCGACGTCGTCGGTGAACCGCTGCGCTTCGACCGCTATGTGAGCAACGTCGACGTGAGCCCCGACGAGCGGCTGCTCGCCGTCGAGCTGTTCAACCCCGACGCGCTGGTGCTGGTGGACAACGAGACCCGCGAGGTGCTCGCAACGTTCGACGACGTCGACGCCCATTGGCACCTCGACTTCAGCCCCGACGGTTCGCTGCTGGCGGCCGGAGGCAACAACGGCCTCGTCACTCTCGTCGATCCGGTCGGGCAGCGCACCGTGGGGGCACCGCTGCGCGGGGTCGACGGCCCGGTCGTCAGCCAGTCGTTCTCGCCCGACGGCTCACATCTCGTGACCAGCAGCACTGACGGCACCGTCCAGCTGTGGGACGTCGCCGCGCGCGAACGCGTCGCCCGGGTCACCCCCGGTGAACCTCGGCACGAGGTGTTCGCGTGGTTCGAGGACGGAGGCAGGACGATCGTGGCCGCCGATGGGCGTGGCGGCATCTGGAGCATCCCCAGCGACCCCGACGAATGGCAACGGCGTGCCTGCGAGATCGCCGGGCGGAACCTGTCCCGCGACGAGTGGACGGAGCTGCTGCCCGACCGCCCCTACCACAAGACGTGTCCGTCGCATCCGGGCGGCACCTGATTCAGGCTTCGACCAGGACTGATAGCCGGGGCGAACCGCCTCGTGCACGGCGCGCAGCTCGAGCGCCCAATCCGGGTCGCATTTGAGGCTCACGCTGCCGGGATCGCCTGCACGCGCGACGAGACGCGGACATCCTTCCGTCGATCTTGAACACGGCGACGTCGTCTCCAAAGGGATGGTTTTCGGCCGCGCCCGGCAGGCGTGCACACAGATCGAGACCCAGTCCCTGGTCATGCCGGGTTCGAATAGACGCGAGCGGGAGCGACGAGAACGGCCGTGCGTCGCTCGTCGCGCATCGTTCGGTCGTAGGCGTCCCAATCGTCGTGGGTGCCGCCTGCGGCGCTGAAGATCTCGCGAAGAAGGACCCGGAGCCGTTCGTCGTCTACCCCGGGGTGGGGATCGGCGGGCCCGATGAGCTCGGCGCGACCTTCCACCGCGGTCCACCGCCAGCCGGCTCGGACGACGACGGCGATGGTGGGATCGGCGCGCAGATGAGCGAGCTTGCGGGTGCTGCCCGCGGCGACCAACCCGACGACGCGGTCACCGGTCATCGGATGGGAAGTCACGCCGGCGTTGACGACCGTGGTGTGCGGGGTGTGGTCGGCGCGGAGCGTGACGACCACACTGAGGCCGTGGTCGAGCGGCACAGGTCTTCGAAGGGTGCGAGGTCGGTCATCGTCCTCTCCGTGTGCTCAGCGCCAGTCGATGCGTCGGCGCAGGAGCGCCTGCTCCGCTGGGTTGGTCGTGAGGTCGAGGGCGCGCCGGTCGGCTGCCGTCGCGGTGTCGAGGTCGCCGACCGCGCGCAGGAGCTCTGCGCGAGTGGCGTGGAACAGGTGGTATCGATCCAGCTCGCTGGCGAGTTCGGCGAGTTCGGCGAGTGCCGCGTGGGGGCCATGCACGTAGCGGAGGGCGATGGCGCGGTGCAGTCGGGTCGTCGGAGACGGCGCGAGGTGCAGGAGCATGTCGTAGAGGACGACGATCTGTTCCCAGTCGGTGTCGGCCCACTGCTTTGCCTCCGCATGACAGGCGACGATCGCCGCCTGCAGCTGGTAGGGACCGGGTCGCCGGTAGCGGGCGGCGCGGACGAGGAGCTGTGTGGCGCCGGCGATCAGCTGGTGGTCCCAGGCCGATCGGTCCTGGTGCTCGAGGAGCACGAGGGCGCCGTCGGGGTCGAAGCGAGCGTCGGCGCGTGCCCGGTGCAGGCGGATGAGCGCCAGCAGT
>DATHVN010000018.1 GCA_035461305.1 Euzebyales bacterium
CCGACGCGGCGGCCGCGGTGACCCAGTGCCGGTCGGTCACCGTCCTCGGGCCGTGCGAGGCCAGCTTGTAGCCCGTCGCCAGCCGCGCCGTGACATGGTCGGAACGAAGGAGGTCAGTGTCGTCCATCCCCAGGGGTTGGAGTGTGCTCGCGCGCACTGACCGGGAAGGCGATCGCCTCGAGGAGCATCCCGAACGACAGGCCGGTGAGGATCTCCCCCACACGACCTCACGGACCGACGCGCCCACCGACAAGCCATGCATCAGGGTCTCGGTCTGCGTGCCGACGGTGTCGGCGAGGTAGACGATGCCGGGGAGGAAGAAGGCCAACTCGACGTTGGCCGCCAGCGAGGACTCGAAGCGGCTGACGATGCTGGTGGCCAGGAACGCGCCGGCAAGTCCGGTCGGTAGCCAGGGTGTGCGGTGCCACAGCCGCTGGCGACGGGTTCGGTGCTCGACAGCCGTGCGGTTGACGAGTCGTGAAGGAATCCCGCCAGGCGCGCGAGGTCCTGTTCGTGCGCGCGCGCCGCACCATACCCGTGCCAGCCACGCCCGGCCCGCCTGCGGCCCGCATGGTTCACGTTCCCACGGCGCGCAGCGCCGCCGGGCCGACGCAGGTCCTTGCGCGTTGCACAGTGTGGCGGTGGGGACGTCGGACGTGACCGTCGATCATGCCCGGAGGGCTGATTCCCCATGCACCCAGCACACCGGAGGCGCGCCGTATGTGAGGTGGGACGAATGCCGGGTTTCCGAGACGATCCGTGGACCGCGGCGACGGCATCATCGTTACTCATATGACAGGCGGTCGTCGCGGAGCACGGCGAGGAGGCAGTCCGTCGTCGTCAGGATGCCCACCAGGCGCCCGTCGTCGACCACGGGCAGCGCATTGATGCGCCGTGAGACGAACACGCGCGCCGCGTCATCGATCGGCGCATCCATGCCGATGGTCTGTGGCGCCGGCGACATGACAGTGTCAACAGTGCGGGCGTCGTCGAGAAGCCCGGCGACGTCATGCTCACGCACGGCTGAGCGCAGCATGGCATCGCTTATCGCGACGTCCCGGTCGCTGAGCATACCGACGACGCGGCCGTCGGGGCTGACGACGGGCAGGTGCCGGACGCCGCGGGCGTCGAGCAGGCTACGAGCATGCGCCACCGTCGTGTCAGGCGTAACGGTCACGGGTTCGGCGGTCATCCACTCGCGGACCTTCACGAAGACCTCCCCATCCCGTCGACGTACGCTCGGACCGCGCCGTGGCTGTCAGCCTGCATCACCGCTGCAGCGTCGTCCAGCCATCCGGCACGTCCGGATAGCCCCAAGGTTCGGCGACGCGAGTACGTGCTGCCAGGTGCGGTAGGTCCGCACGCTGCGATACCTGCACGTGTCGGACTCACCGGATCGGGGCAGCCACGCACAGTGTCGTCGTCGGAGTGGACGGCTCGCCGCATTCCGTGGCCGCGTTGCGGCTCGCGGTGCTGGAGGCGCTGTGCCGCGGCGTCGGCCTGCACGTCGTGTACGTCTACGAGCCGGCTCACACGTCCCACGCGACCGCGGCCGGCTCGGTCGTGGCCGGCGGCACGTGGACGGCACCCGACACGGCCACCGAAGTGCTGGACTCCGCGCAGAGGCGGGACGCCGCCGACCGCGCGGAGGCGCAGCGCCACGCCAAGGGTCGGCTGCGCCAGTTCGTGCACCGGCAGGACATCGGTCCGGCTGGCGTTGACGTGCAGTTGAGTGCAGTTGGGGAGGAGCATCCGGCGGCTGCGCTCGTGCGGCTGTCACGTGACGCCGACCTGCTGGTGGTCGGGTCGCGGGGGCTCGGCGGCTTCGCAGGAGTGTTGTTGGGGTCGATCAGCCAGCACTGCGTCCGCCATGCCACATGCCCGGTGTTGGTGGCGCGTCAAGTGCGGTCACGCGCGGCGACCGCGTGAGCCGCCGGCGCGCACAGTGCACAAGGCCCCCGGGGCGTCGCCCGTAGCGCTTCGTCAGCCCGTCTGCCTCGACGCACGGATGACCGTGGAAGGTGCCCGCGACACTTCGGTGACGGGGCGTCCAACGCTCGTCTGTCCTCCTTGTCGCATTCCCGCAGATGAGCCTCGCGCGGACGCGAGGGCGGACATGTGGCCCTCTACGTGGCCGGCTGTCTCCGATTCGCCATCCCGACGGCGGCCACCACGAGCCACATCAGCCCGCCCAATGCGAGGTAGAAGG
>DATHVN010000019.1 GCA_035461305.1 Euzebyales bacterium
ACGAGCGACGACGCGTCGTTCATGACGGGCTCGGAGCTCTACCTCGACGGTGGCTACATCGCCCGGTAGCTCTGGGCACGACGGCCTCCTGCCCGACCCGTACGCGTGCGACGATGGTGGCGATCGACAGGACGGAGCTGCGATGGCCATCGACGTCCGCTTCCTCGCCGGATCCGAGATAGAGGAGCACGACGCCGGCACCCTTCCGTCGCTGCTGGCGCGTGACGACGGCATCACCTGGGTCGACATCCCGGCGTGTGACGCCGAGGCCCAGCACGCGCTGTCAGACGTGTTCGGCTTCCACCCGCTGGCGGTGCGCAGCTGCGTCGAGCGCACCCGCGTGCCGAAGGTCCACGCCTACAAGGACCACGTCTTCGTGGTGCTGCACGGTCCCGAACGCGGCCGCGCCGGGCACATCCACTACGTCGAGCTCGACCTGTTCGTGGGCCCCAACTACCTGGTGACCGTGCACGGACCCGTCAATCCGGCGGTCGAGCCGGCCGTCGCCCTGCGCGAGACGAGGGCGGTGCTCGAGCGGATCGAGGCCGGGCGCCTGCGGCCCAAGGAGTCGTTCGAACTGCTCTACGCGGTCATCTCGGCCATGGCGCGCACCATGGAGGGCCTGGTCGAGGAGCTGACGTCTGACGCCTGGCGGCTCGAGCAGCTGGTCACCTCGGGCGACATCGACCACAGCGAGGACTTCCTCGAGGATCTGTTCCAGACCCGCCACGGCCTGCTCGCGGTCCGCACGATGGCGGTGCTCAACCGGGAGATCTTCGACCGCGTGGCCACGGTGGCCCGCTTCGTGCCCGAGGAAGGCGGACCGTTCATTGACGACCTCGTCGAGCAGTTCGATCGCGTCCTCGGCATCGCCAATGGTCAGAAGGACTACGTCGAGGGTGTCATCGAGCACTACCGCACCCGTACCGAGACCAAGATGACCATCGCCGCCGAGCGTCTCGCCGTCATCGCGGTCATCACCCTGCCGATCACGGCGCTGGCGTCGGTCTACGGCATGAACGTCATCGTCAACGACGACACCGACCTCGTGCACCTCGCCATCGTGCTTCTCGTGATGGCCGCGATGTCGGCGACGCTGCTGCGGTGGGCCAAGCGCCAGGGCTGGTGGTGACACAGGTCGACCGATGAGTTCCGGGCGTCCTGGCGGTCGGTACCTGTGCCGACCGCCGCTGGAGCGCCTGTGACGACCACAACCACGCACCCCTCTCGTGCCGGACGACGCGCATGGATCGGCCTGGCCGACCTCGCCCGTCGCGCCCGACGTGGACGCGCTCGATGACGCGATGGCCACAGCAGTGGGGCCACCGGTGGGGAGCACGACACCCGCTGCGCTGCTCCGGGTACGGTCGGATGCGCGTAGGATGCGCTCCTGACGTGTCGCAAGGCGTGCACAGGAGCCGACGATGATGACGAAGCTCGCCACGGACACCCCGACCGGCGATCTCGAGCGGCAGCTGGAGCAGCACCGCCGTGAGCTGACTGCCCACTGCTACCGCATGCTCGGCTCAGCCCACGAGGCCGAGGACGCCGTGCAGGAGACCATGGTCCGCGCGTGGCGCAACCACGACCGGTTCGAGGGACGGTCGTCGCTGCGCTCGTGGCTGTACCGCATCGCCACCAACGTGTGCCTCGACCAGCTGCGGGGCCGGCAGCGGCGTGCGCTGCCCATGGACCTGGGTCCGGCGACGTCCGGCGCGGTCGGCGAGGCCGGGTCGATGAGGGGCGAGGCGACCTGGATCGGACCGATCCCGGACGAGCGGGTCGTGCCCGAGGACGCCGATCCCGCGGAGGTCGCCGTCGTGCGCGAATCCGTCCGCCTGGGCTTCATCGCCGCGCTCCAGCGCCTGCCGGCCAGGCAGCGCGCCGTGTTGCTGCTCCGCGAGGTCCTGCGCTGGCGGGCCGCCGAGGTGGCCGAGCTGCTCGACACCTCCGTCGCGTCGGTCAACAGTGCCCTGCAGCGCGCGCGTGCGACGCTGGCCGACGAGCACCTCGCCGACGGCGAGCCGTTCCGGCCGATGGATGCCGAGCAGCAGGCGCTGCTGACCCGGTACCTCGATGCCTTCGAACGCTACGACCTCGACGAGCTGACGGCGCTGATGCGCGACGACGTGGTCCAGTCGATGCCGCCGTACGAGATGTGGCTCGCGGGCGTGGGGGCGCTCCGCACCTTCTGGCTGGGTCCCGGCGCACCGTGCCGCGGGTCACGGCTCCTGCCGACCGTGGCCAACGGGCGGCCGGCCTTCGGTCAGTACCGCCCGAGCGGACCGGGCGGCCGTCACGAGCCCTGGGCGCTGCAGGTGCTCGAGGTCTCAGACGGGCGGATCGTCGGGTTCACGTTCTTCCTCGACACCGACCGGGTGTTCCCGATGTTCGGCCTGCCGCTCCGCCTCGACGACGAGGACACCGTCGGGTCCTGACAGGCCCGCCAGCTCCAGCAGCTCGCGTAGCCGCGAGGGCACGTCCCGCAGCACGAGCCGGCACCCCATGCGGTGCGCCAGCAGGGCCAGGTAGGCGAGCGCGTCGACGGTGTCGAGGTCGGCGGCGGCCAGCGCACGCGCATCGCAGTGCAGGGGCGGCTGGTCCGGGACGGGCACGTGCTGGCTCCTGGGTTCGATGCACCGTTGAGACGACGCCCGGCAGCTGAACTCATCGCGCCAATGGCCGCACCGCCCGCGCAGCGTCGGTGAGCTCGTGCAGGCGCGCGTGGTGCGCGAAATAGCCAGCGGTCTCGGCGCTCATGTCGACCACCGCGGCGACCGCTAGGGCGTCCGCGCGTGCGCCGTCGTCGTCCGCGGCCTCGACCAGTGCGAGCTGCGCCAGCTCGGCTGCGTTCAGGAGGTCCTCGGCGCCCGATGCCGCCAGTGCCATGCGTGCGAGCAGGCGTGCCCGGCCGGGCGAGCGGGTGCGGTCGCGCAGAGCCGCACGCAGGTCCGTTCGCGCCTCCGCCAGCGCGCCCCGCCGCGTGCGGAACCTCGGCGCGGACCTCGAGCAGCGTCGGCGTAGGCGGTCCTCGATGAGCGGATCGCCCGTCCAGCACCGCAGTGCTCGTAGCACCGTCGTGCCAACGCGTGCCGGCCGGCGGCCTGGTGGGAGTGCCTCGGCCACAGCGTCTGCGACGAGCTCGCTGCAACGGTGCAGTCGGTGTCGGAGCGGAGCAGGTAGCCTCCGGGGGCCGTCACGATCAGATCGGGCACGCCGAGCGCGCGTCTGGCCGGCTGACCTGTGCGTTGAGGTTCGCCGCAGGATCGAACGGCGCCTGCACGGGCCACAGCCCGGCCATGAGCTCGTCACGTGACACGAGCGCACCACGCTGCACCGCGAGCATGCGCACCAGCTGCCTGGCGACCGCCGCCGAAGTCCCGCGCGGCGATGACACGGTCGCCGTTGCGAACCGTGAACCCGCCGAGCAACCTGATGTGCAGCAATGCGCGGCTCCCTCCGGGACCGGTCATGCGGTCGTTACCGCTTCGCAATGCCACGCGCCTACCGTCGTCGAGGATAGGACCCCGGCACGCGGCCGGTGGGCATCGCGGGGAGATGATGACCATGGCACACGACACTGCGACGATGACAGACCCGAACGTCGGTGCGCCCGGTGGCGCGGTCGACCGCTACCGGCGGGCGAGCATCCGCTTCGGCGAGCTGGTCCACCTGATCCGCGACGACCAGTGGGACCTCCCGACGCCCTGTGTGGACTGGACCGTCCGCGACCTCGTCAACCACGTCGCCGGCGAGAACCTGTGGACCGAGCCGCTGATGGCGGGACGGACGATTGCCGAGGTCGGCACGGCCTACGACGGTGACGTGCTGGGTGACGATCCCGTCGCGTCGTCCGACGACGCGGCGGCGGCGGCACGGGACGCCGTCGGTGCCGACGGCGCGCTCGAGCGGACCGTGCACCTGTCGTTCGGTGACACGCCGGCCGCGGAGTACGTGCAGCAGCTGCTCGCCGACCACCTGCTGCACGGGTGGGATCTGGCCCAGGCGATCGGCGTGGACGACCGCCTCGATCTCGACCTCGTCGACGCTGTCGCGGCGTGGTTCGACACCGTCGAGGAGGCATATCGCCAGGCCGGAGCGATCGGCCCCCGGGCAGCCGTCGCACCGGACGCCGACCCGCAGGCCCGGCTTCTCGGACGCTTCGGACGGAGCGTGGCGCTGGCCGCTGCGGGCCGGTTCAACACGGCCTTCGAGCGACGAGACGTCGAGGCCATCATGGCGCAGATGACCGACGACTGCGTCTTCGACACCACCGCGCCGGCCCCCGACGGACGGAGGTACGAGGGGCGTGACGAGGTCGCTTCGGCGTGGCGGGAGCTCTTCGCCGCATCACCGCACACCCGGTTCGACGTCGAGGAGGTCATCGGCGCCGATGATCGCGTCGTGGTCCGGTGGACCTACAGCTGGGGCGAAGGCCACGTCCGCGGGATCGACGTCCTGCGCGTGCGCGACGGCCTGGTCGCCGAGAAGCTGTCGTTCGTCAAGGGGTGACCGGCTTCCGCCTAGGGCTGCAGCGGGACCGTGACCACGGCGGACCGTGATGGATCCGCCGTGGCTGCGCGTACAGTTGCCGATCATGAGGCGGCCGATCCGGCGTCGGGATCCGTGGTGAGTGGCGAGCGTCCGGTCGATGCGCTGGGCAGCGAGCCGGACTACCGGTTCACGCTGGCGAACGAACGCACGTTCCTGGCGTGGATCCGCACCGCCCTCGCACTCGACGCCGGCGGCCTCGCCGTCATCCAGCTGCTGCCGCCCTTTCGGATCCCTGGTGCCCGTGAGGCCATCGGCGTCGCGCTCGTCGTGCTCGGCACGATCGTCGCGGCCGCGAGCTACCGCCGGTGGGCCGCGCACGAGCGGGCCATGCGCCTGGACGAGCCGCTCGCGGAGACCCGGCTCCCCCTCGTCCTGGCGATCGGCGTCGGCATCGTCTCGCTGGTGGCCGTCATCCTGCTGCTGACGGCAGAGGTGTGAGCAGGATGGCTGATGCGCCCGACGGGCTGCAGCACGAGCGGACCGCGCTGGCGTGGAACCGGACCGCACTCGCGATGATCGTCGCCGGTGCGCTGTACCTGCGTGCGGGCGGCGGCGGTGAGTTCCATCCCGCACGGCACGTCCCGGGTGCGCTGCTGATGGGACTGGGTGCGGCAGTGCTCGTCGGCCTGGTCGGCCGCCACCGTCGCCTAGCGACCCGTGCGAAAGGCGCCGACGTCGCGGTTCCGGCGTGGGTGCCTCGCGTGATCGCCGCGGTCACGGTCCTGTTCTCACTGGCCTCGCTCGTCCTGATCGTGTTCGGCGCGTGACCGGCGGGGCGTTGTCGGGTCAGCGCAGCGCGTCGGGATCGGGCTGGCCGGTGACGTACCGGCGCGTGCTCGGGAGGAGCAGCGAGACGACCGCAAGCGCCGTGAAGATGTGCAACGCCCAGGGCGCGGAGGTCTGGACCTGGGTGATCACGAGGATCACGAGGGAGAGCACGTCGAGGACCACCAGCGCCATCCACGCCCTCCGCGACCTCCGGAGCACGAAGACGTAGAGCACCAGCACGACGAACAGGCCGAGGCCGACGCCGCCGGTCCCGGTGGCGTACGGCACGCCGAAGGCCAGCGCCCGGAAGAAGCCGTAGGCCCACACCGACGGCGGCACGTCCCACAGCTTGAAGGTCCGAGCCTTGCCGTCGGGCGGACGACCGAGGGACGGCCTCATGTCGGCCGCCCCTCGGGTGTGTGGCGTGTGGTCGGCGGGCCCGTACCCTACCCCTTCACCGATCCGGCGGTCAGGCCGCGAACGAAGTAACGCTGCAGGGTGAAGAACACGATCAGCGGCACGCTGATCGTGATGAACGCACCGGCCGTCAGCAGGTGCCAGTCCTGGCCGCGGCTGCCGACGAGGTTGGCGAGCACGAGCTGGACGACCTGATTCGCCTCGGTCGAGCCCAGGAAGATCAGCGCGATCAGGAAGTCGTTCCACACCCACAGGAACTGCAGGATCGCGAACGCTGCGAGCACGGGCGTCGAAAGCGGGATCATCAGGCGCCAGAAGATCTGGAAGTGGCTGGCGCCGTCGACCTGGGCCGACTCGACGACCTCGCCCGGCAGGGAGCCCATGTAGTTGCGCAGCAGGTACACGGCCAGCGGCATGCCGAACCCGGTGTGGGCCAGCCAGACCGCCGGAAAGGTCCCGGTTAGCCCGAAGGCGCTGTAGAGGCGGAGCAGTGGAATGAACGCCACCTGCAGCGGCACGACCAGCAGGCCGATCACGACGACGAAGAGCACCTCGCGTCCGGGAAAGCGCATCCAGGCGAACGCATACGCGGCGAACGCCGCCGCCAGGATCGGGATCACCACCGCCGGGACCGTGACAGCGATGCTGTTGAGGAAGGCGTTGCCCATGCCGGCGCTGAGCACCTCGGAGTAGTTCGACAGCGTCCACTGCGAGAAGTCCCCGAGGTTGGCGAAGACGGTCCACCAGCCCGTGGTCTTGGTGAGGTCCTCGGCTCGGAACGAAGAGACCAACAGGCCGAACGTCGGCAACAGCCACACCAGGCACAGGAACAGCAGCGCGAGGCTGGAGACGATCTTGCCCCCCCGCCGCGGCTTGCGCCGTCCGGTCTCAGGTGCCCTCGTCTGTTCGTCGATCTGCCGCTCGTCAGCGGTGGGCGGTGGCGTCACGGACATCAGCGGGACTCCTGCTCACGGAACTGGCGGACGTTGTAGATCATCACGGGGATCGTCGCGAGCATCAGCACGACCACGATCGCTGCCGCCAGCCCGAACCGCCTGAAGTCGAAGAGCTCGGTGATGAACCGGTTCGCGACCACGTCGGTGTTGAAGTTGCCACCCGTGCTGACGAAGATGATGTCGAAGATCTTGAGCACCGCGATCAGGATCGTGGTGAAGACCACCACGATGGTCGACGCGATCTGGGGGACGGTGACCCGCCAGAAGATCTGGATCTCAGTGGCCCCGTCGATCCGCGCTGCCTCGATCGTCTCGGTGGGAACGCCCTTGATCGCCGACGACAGCAGGACCATCGCGAAGCCGGTCTGCAACCAGATCATGATCACCATCAGCAGGAAGCTGTTGAGCCGGAAGTTCGACACCTGCACCCATGCGACGGGCTCGCCGCCGAGGCCTGTCCAGATGGCGTTCAGCAGGCCGATCTGAGGGGTGCCGGCCGGCCGCCACGCATAGACGAACAGCCAGATGGTGCTGGCGCCGACGGCGCTGACGGCCATCGGGGTGAAGATGATCGACTTGCTGGCGCTCTCGAACCGCGGTGTCAACCGGTCGGCGAGCACCGCGACGAGCAGGCCGAACGCGACGCACGAGGCCGGCACGACGAGCACCCACAGCAGGTTGTTGGTGATCGCGAGCCGCAGGCTCGGATCGGTGAACAGCGTCGTGTAGTTGTCGAGCCCGACGAAGGTCTCGGACCGGTCGTCGTAGAAGCTGAGG
>DATHVN010000020.1 GCA_035461305.1 Euzebyales bacterium
GCGGGGCAGCAGGCGCATCAGGTCGCGCTCGATCTTGACCGGGTCGTCGTTGCGGGTGAAGCGGAAGCGCCGCGCCAGCCGCTTGACGTGCGTGTCGACCGCTACGCCGGCGTTCGGGTCGGTCGCGTGGACCTCGGGGAACGCCGCGCTCTGGACGACGTTGGCGGTCTTGCGTGCGACACCCGGCAGGGCGAGCAACTCGGCCATCGTCTCGGGCACCTCACCCCCGAAGAGCTCCAGCAACGCGGCGCAGACACCGCGGATCGCCCCGGTCTTCTGCCGGTAGAAGCCGGTCTGGTAGATGGCGGCCTGCAGTTCGGTCTCGGCGATGTCCAGGTACGCTGCGGGATTCGGATACTTGACGAACAGCTCGGCCGTGACCTCGTTGACCTTCTTGTCGGTCGACTGCGCCGACAGGATCGTCGCGATCAGCAGCTCGAAGGGAGTGGTCCAGTCGAGCTCGACCACCCCGCCGTCGTACCGCTCGAGGAGCTCGGCCATGATCGCCGGTGCGCGGCGGGTCTTACCGCTGTCGCGGGTCACGTCGTCGGGGATCTGCATGATCGCGGAGTCTACGCGCCCGCGGGCAGACTCAGTCGCCCGTGACGGGCAGGTCGACGCGGAACGTCGAGCCGACGCCCAACTCGCTGTCGACCGTGACGGTGCCCCCCAGGCGCTCGGTCGCGTGGCGCACCAGCGACAGCCCGAGGCCGGTGCCGCCGGCCGCACGGCTGCGCGCCTTGTCGATCCGGTAGAACCGCTCGAAGATCCGCTGGCGCTCCTGTGGCGCGATGCCCTCGCCCGTGTCGTGGACCTCGAGCGTGACGTGACCGTCGGTCCGGCGCAGCCGTACCTCGACGGCGCCGCCCTCGACGTTGTAGCGCACGGCGTTCTCGAGCAGGTTCGCCACGATCGACCGCACGTCCTCGGGCGCGGCGGCGATGATGGTGCGGTCGGGCATGTCCGTCGTCATCGAGATCCGGTGCTCGGCGGCGACGCTGTGCAGCCGGTCGAGCTGAGCTTCGACCACCTGCACGAGATCGACGGGGCGCTGGTCGCCCTGGTCGTCGTCCTGCTCCTCGAGCCGGGCGAGGTCCAACAGGTCCCGGACGAGGCGGGCCAGCCGGGCCGCTTCCTGTTCGATCCTGGCCACCATGCGCGTGGCGCGTCCCGGGTCGTGGCGCAGCGCCAGCGCCAGCGACTCGGCGAGCGCCTGGATGCCTGCGACGGGTGTCTTGAGCTCGTGGGAGGCGTTGATCACGAAGTCGCGTCGCACCACTGCGAGCCGGCGGGACCGTGTGACGTCGCGGACGACCAGCACCGCCTCACCCGCGCCCAACGTCGCGGCTCGCGCCGCGAGGATCGCGGCGTCGCGCTCGAGCTCGACGTCGATCGGCCGTCCGACCTCGTGGGTCTCCTCCACCGCGTCCAGGAGGGTCTTGGCCAGGGTCTCGTCGAGAATGTCGGTCGCCGGCACGTCGTCCTGGTCGTCTGCGATGGCGAACATCTCACGCGCCGCGCGGTTGGTGTAGACGATCCGGTCGTCATCGAGCAGGAGCACGGCCGACGGTAGGTCCTCGAGCAGCCGCTTGCTGCGGACCCGTTCCGCAACCAGCCGCCCGGACTGTGCATGCAGCGAAGCCACGACGCCGTCGACGGCGTCGGCGAGTTCACGCCACTCCCGGTGCCCGCCGAACGCGCGCCGGGCGTCGGCGTCGTCGCGCGCGGAGTCGATCCTGTGGGCCAGCGCCCGCGCATGAGCGCCGACGACGGCCGACAACAGCCAGGTACCGGCACAGCCGAACAGCACCGCGATGAGCACCGCGGGCACGACCGCGTCCACCAACGCGCCGATGACCGCTGCGCCGACCATCAGGCCGGTCACGACAACGAAGAAGGTCATGCCGACGCTCAGACGGGCGACCCGGCCCGCGATCCTGCCCATCAGCATGCGCCAGGAGCACGCGCCCACGCCCCGGCGGGCACCGGCCGGGGGCGTCGCTCAGCCGTCCAGGAACTTGTAGCCGACACCACGCACAGTGTAGATGTGCCGCGGATCGTGCGGATCCCGCTCGATGCGGCCGCGCAACCGCTTGATGTGGACGTCGAGCGTCTTGGTGTCACCGACGTAGTCGGCACCCCAGATGCGGTCGATCAGCACCTCGCGCGTGAGCACACGCCCGGCGTTGCGGATCAGCAGTTCGAGCAGCGCGAACTCCTTGGGCGGCAGCTGCACGTCCTGCCCGCGCACGGACACCTCGTGCCGCTCGCGATCGACGCGGACGCCGGCGACCTCGACGGCGCCGGACGCATCGGCGTCGGCGACGTCGCCGCTCCGCCGCAGGACAGCCTTGACCCGAGCGACGAGCTCGCGCATCGAGAACGGTTTCGTGACGTAGTCGTCGGCACCGACCTCGAGGCCGACCACCTTGTCGATCTCGCTGTCGCGGGCGGTCAGCATGATGATGGGCACCGAGCTGTCGGCCCGGATCCGCTTGCAGACGTCGGTGCCCGACAGGCTCGGCAGCATCAGGTCGAGCAGCACCAGGTCAGGTTGCTCACGCTCGAACAGCGCCAGCGAGTCGTGGCCATCCCTGGTCGACACGACCGTGAAGCCCTCCTCCACGAGCGCGAACTCCAGCGCCTCCACCAGCGAGGGCTCGTCCTCTACCACAAGGACCTTTGGCATGTCGTCCGAAGTGTAGGTATCCGGATGCAGGCGCCGGGGACGAAGACGCTTGGCATCGTCGGATTTCATCCCACGTTCCCCTGGCGTTGGCCGGTCGTTCACTGCAGCACTGGATCGAACACTACCCGGTGGCAAACCCATTCACGTCGCTCACGTCCCCCGACATCACACAGGGTGAGCACCGACCTGACGCCTCCCACCGCCACGGACGACAAAGACGCGACGTCGACGATCCGCAGCGTCGTGCTGTGCCCGACGCCCAGCGCGGGTGAGGACATCGTGGGGCAGGGGTTCGCGGCGAGCGGTGCCGGGACGCTCCCGGCCGTGGTTCGACGTCCGGCGGGTCGCGCCCGGACTGCTGGCGCGGTGGGAGGTCACCGATCCGGGCGACTACGTCGCGGCCCTGCGCGAGCGGTGGGCGACCGACACCGGGACCTTCGGCCTGGCGCCGTCGGCGGCGGAGCGGGCGGCTGTGCCAGGATCGACGCCACCCGGACGGTGCGGCTCAGTGGTTCGACGCGCTCCGCGTCACGCCTGCCGGGCTGGTCGACGAGGAAGACGTCGCCGATACCGCCCCGGTGCGGGATCTCGCCGCCGGGATCACCGGCTCCACGGCGCCTCCGGAGCCCGCTGCGGGCACCGGCACCCGGACGTGACGGACCCGATCAACCGAACCGGCCGCTGATGTAGTCCTCGGTCCGGGCGTCGCTCGGATCGCCGAAGATGACCTCGGTGCGGTCGAACTCGATCAGCCGACCCGAGCGGCGATCGTGGCCCTCGACGTCCTGCTGGACCTCGGTCGTGATGAACGCCGTCATGTCACAGGCCCGCGCCGCCTGCTGCATGTTGTGCGTGACGATGACGATCGTGTAGTCCTCGCGGAGCTGGCGCATGAGCTCTTCGATGGCCCCGGTCGCGATCGGGTCGAGCGCCGAGCACGGCTCGTCCATCAGGATGGTGTCGGGCTCGACGGCGATGGCGCGTGCGATGCACAACCGCTGCTGCTGGCCACCTGACAGGCCCAGAGCGCTGGTGTCGAGCTTGTCCTTGACCTCGTCCCACAGTGCTGCGGCCCGCAGGGACCGTTCGACGATCTCATCGGCGTCGAAGGACATCCGCGTGACCTTGGGCCCGAACAGGACGTTCTCGCGGATGGACTTCGGGAAGGGGTTCGGCTTCTGGAAGACCATGCCGATGCGGCGCCGGACCTCGACGGGGTCGACGTTGGCGGCGTACAGGTCCGCGCCCTTGTACCTGATGACGCCCTCGACGGACGCGCTGGCGATCAGGTCGTTCATGCGGTTGAAGCAACGCAACAGGGTGGTCTTGCCACAGCCAGACGGCCCGATCAGCGCGGTGATCATGCGCTCGCGGATCTGCATCGAGACGTGGCGGATCGCGGGGAACGACCCGTACCTGACGGTGACGTCGTCGAGGCCGAACACGACCGCCGCGTCTTCGCGGACCTCGCGACCGCCCGCCGCCTGCCGCGCGAGCTCGCTGTCGATCCGCCCGCGGGTGCGCCGGTAGCGGTCCACCTCATCGCTCGCGGTCGTGACAGCCGTCCGAGCCTGGGGCTGCGCCTGCTGCTCCATCTAGCTGCTCCTCGAGTAGCGGTTGCGGAGGTAGATCGCGACCGAGTTCATCAACAGCAGCAGGACGAGCAGGATGATGATCCCTGCAGGTGCGACCTGCTCCTGGAACTCCGCCTGGGGCCGCGACACCAGGTTGTAGATCTGGATCGGCAGCGCCGAGAACGCATCGTCGACATCCCAGGGCACGTTGTCGGCCCGCCGCGAGAACAGCGCCCCGACCACGAGGATCGGCGCGGTCTCGCCGATGGCGCGCGACAGCGCGAGGATCGTGCCGGTCAGGATGCCGGGCAGCGCCTGTGGCAGGATCTGCCGGCCGACGGTCTGCAGCCTGGTCGCCCCGAGACCGAGCCCCGCTTCGCGCAGCGCGTTCGGCACCGCGCGCAGGGACTCTCGCGAGGCGACGATGATCACCGGCAGGATCAGCAGCGTCAGCGTGATCGCGCCGACGATCAGCGAGCGGCCCAGGCTGAAGTAGTACACGAAGACGCCAGCGCCGAGCAGGCCGTAGACCACCGATGGCACACCCGCCAGGTTCGAGATGTTGGCCTCGATGAACCGGGTGAACCAGTTGGTCGGCGCGAACTCCTCGAGGTAGGTGGCGGCACCCAGCCCGATGGGAAACGACAGCAGGGCGACGAGGACCATGAGCGACAGGGTGCCGGTGATGCCCGACCGGAAGCCGAACTCCTCGGGAAAGCGCGACGCATAGTTGGTGAACCGCGTGGGGTTCACGCTGCCCAGGCCGTCGATGAGGATGTCGACCAGCAGGATGGCGAGCACGATCACCGCCACCGCGGTCGCCACGAGCAGGGTCAGCTGGAACGTCCGTTCACGGCGGCCGCGACCCGGCGGGCGGTCGAGGGCCCGCTGGGCGTCCTCGACCGCCTTCTGCGGCGTGCTCACCGCCACCGGCTCACCTCCGTCGCCTCGACCGTCATCAGTACTCCTCGCGGAACCGTCGCACGAACCGGGCCGCAGCGATGTTGAGCAGCAGCGTCATCAGGAACAGCAGCGCGCCGACGGCGAAGATCGACTCGTAGGTCAGCGATCCCCGCGGCGCCTCGCCCTGGACCGCCTGGACGATGTAGGCGGTCATCGTCTGGATCTGCTCGAACGGGTTGAACGTCATGCTCGGCAGGTTGCCGGCCGCCAGCGCGACGATCATCGTCTCGCCGATCGCCCGACCCAGCCCGAGGATGATCGATGCCACGATGCCCGACAGCGCCGCCGGCATGACGACCCGTGTCACGACATACCGCTTGGAGCTGCCGACGCCGTACGCGCCCTCGCGCAGCGCCAAGGGCACGGCGGACATGGCGTCCTCGGACAGCGATGCGACCGTCGGCACGATCATGATGCCCATCACGATGCCGGCGCTGGCCGCGTTGAAGATGGAGACGGTCGTGAGCTGACCGACCGTCGCGCGCAACAGCGGCGTCATGAACGTCAGCGCGAAGTACCCGAGGACCACCGTCGGCACGCCGGCGAGCACCTCGAGCGTCGGCTTGAGGACGTTGCGCACACGGGCCGGCGCGTACTCCGACAGGTACGCCGCGCTCGCCAACCCCAGCGGCACCGCCACGATCATCGCGATCGCGGTCACCAACAGCGTTCCCGCGACCAGGGGCAGCACGCCGAACGCGCCCTGGGCGCCACCGAACGGCTGCCAGGTCGTGCCGGTCAGGAAGCTGCCCAGTGAGACGTTCTCCTCGGCGAGGAACCCGGACGCCTCGGTGAAGAGGATGACCACGATCCCGACTGTCGTCAGCACCGACACGGCAGCGCACAACCAGAGCACCGCGAGCACGATCCGCTCGCCGATCCGCGCGGTCCCGGCACTGAGATCGATGCCACCACCGGGGTGCTGCAGACCGGTGCTCGCCACGCTGCCTCCTTGATCATCCGGCGACGGCATTGGTTCGTTGCCGCGGATGGACACGCCGCTGGCATGTGACGAGCCGGGCGCACCAGCAGAACCGTACGACCGCTTGGCGCCCGGCCCGTGAATGCAGGGTTACCGGAAGATGGACATTTCGGCCTACGATGCGGACTCCGATGCGCCGGCCGCCGAGGGCTCGGATGCACCACCGGCACTCTCGCCCGAGATCGCACCTTCGACGGCGGCCTTCGCTTCCTCGAGCGCATCGTCGGGCTCGGCGATGTACCCCACCGACCCGATGACGCTGTTGACGTTGTCGACGTAGAACTGCGCGAAGTCAGCGACCTCCGGCTTCTCCTGCACCGCGCTGTTCTTCAGGTAGATGAACAGGGGTCGAGTCAGCCCGTAACTGCCGTCGACAGCGGTCTCCTCGCTCGGTGCCACACATCCCTCGCCGGCGTCGTACTCGATCGCCTGCAGGCCCTCCTGGTTGTTGACGTAGTAGGCGTAGCCGAAGAAGCCCCACGAGTACGGCGTGCCCTGGACGCCCTGGGCGATGATGTTGTCATCCTCGGACGCGTTGTAGTCCTGCGTCGACTCCTCGAGCCCGAGCGCGTCCTCGACCATGAAGTCGTAGGTGCCCGAGTCGGTCCCCGGCGCGAACACCTCGATCGGCTCATCGCGGAACTCCGGGTTGACCTCGCTCCAGTTGCGGATGGAAGCGGGGCCGAAGATCGCCGCGACCTCGTCGGCCGTCAGGCAGCTGATGCCCTCGGTGTCAGGGCTCGTGACCATCGTCAGCGCATCCGTGCCGACGCGGGCCTCGGTGAAGTCGATCCCGTTCTCCGCGCACAGCTGCGCTTCCGCGTCGTCGATCGGTCGCGACGCGTTCGAGATGTCCGTCGACCCCTCGCCGCAGAACCGCTCGAACCCACCACCCGTGCCGGAGATGCCGACGTTGACCTGCACGTTCGGCTCCTCGTTCGCGTACTCCTCCGCGATCGCGTCCGTCAGCGGACCGACTGTCGACGAGCCGTCGATCTCGATCGTCCCCGACAGGTCACCGCCACCGTCACCCGAGGACTCGGAGGATGCGGACGCGCCACCCCCGGACTCGGACGCCGGCGCCTCCTCGGCGGCACTGTCGCCACCGCCGCATGCGGTCAGCAGCAACGCCAGCACCGCCAGCAGGCTCGCCATCACACGCCAGTTCACTCGCATCTTGTCCTGTCCCTTCTCGTCCGCCGGGCCCGGTCGTGCGGCTGCTCGCCGGCCACGCCGAGCACCATGGCGGTGCATCGACCATCTACGACGGCGACCGTAGGTGTGCCGGGTGGCACCCTCGCGGCGTTCAGGTGAACAGCCGTCGAACGTTGCTTCGTCAGCTCCTCCGACACGGCCGTCCGGACGGTCCTGAGGCCACCGGAGGTGAACGAAGGGTCTGCTCCGCTCCGTGTGCCGCACCCGTCGAGCGCGGCGCGCTGGAGCATCTGCGGTCCTTGATGGCCCCGCCGTCTATCAGCGGCCCGTCGTGGGGGTGACGGGAAGGTGAATCATCGATGGCAGCAAGGCGTCGACCCCGCCGTCGAAACGAGCGGGGTCGTGGAGCCGGCGCGACCCGGCCGGATGCAGGACCCGGTCAGCGCGAGATCATCTCGTACTGCGCGAGCTTCTCGGGGGTGTGGCGCGCCTGGATGAGGCGCACGGTGCCGGACCTGCCGCGCATCACCAGCGACTCGGTCGTCGCGCCGGCGCGGCTGTATTCCACGCCGTCGCACAGCTCCCCAGGGGTCACGCCGGTGCACACGAAGAACGTGTTCTCGCTGCGGACCAGGCGGTCGGTCGTGAGCTGCTCCTCGAGGTCGTAACCGGCCTCCAGGGCCAGCCGGCGCTCCTCGTCGTCACGCGGCCACAGCCTGCCGACCATCTCACCGCGCAGCGCCCTGACCGCACACGCGGTCGCCACGCCCTCGGGCGTGCCGCCGATGCCCAGCAGCACGTCGAACGGGCGGTCGGGCAGCAACGCCAGCACCGCCGCACCCACGTCACCGTCCATGATCAACCGCAGACGCGCACCGGCGTCGCGCACCCGCGCGGCGAGGTCGTCGTGGCGTGGCCGGTCGAGCATGATGACGGTCAGGTTCGACACGGCGGTCTGCTTCGCCTCGGCGATGGCCTCCAGGTTGTCCGCCACGCTGGCGTCGAGATCGACCGCACCCACCGCCTCGGCGCCTACGACCCACTTCATCATGTAGACGCACGGACCGGGATCGAACATCGTCCCACGTGGCGCGACAGCGATCATCGCGATCGCACCCGGGCGCCCCTCGGCCAGCAGACGGGTTCCGTCGATCGGGTCGACCGCCAGGTCGACCTCGGGTGGTGAGCCGTTGCCGACCCGCTCGCCGTTGAACAGCATTGGGGCCTCGTCCTTCTCGCCCTCGCCGATAACGACGACGCCGTCCATCGCGACCTGGTTCAGCATCCGTCGCATGCCGTCCACGGCCGCCTGGTCACCAGCCTCCTTGTTGGCGTTGCCCATCCAGCGCCCGGCTGCCAGGGCGGCGACCTCCGTCGCCCGTACCAGCTCGAGTGCCAGCTCGCGATCAGGTTGCGCCACGACTCGTCTCCCTCGTCGGCGGTGCGGCCGATGCGAGCATACGCGACGGTGCACGTACGCCGCCCCCGCTTCTCAGCCCCAGCCGATGAAGCCCGCGTTGCTGTCGACGACCAGCTGGCGCTCGTCGGCGGACCGCGGCAGAACCGAGTCGAGGTAGGACCGCAATGCGCGTTCGAAGCCGACGTCGCAACCTTCCTTCTCCGACAGGTACCACTTGTGCTCGATGACCTCGTGGAACGCCTCGACGGGCTCGAGGCGCGTCCGGTGCTCAGCGGGGATCGCATCGACCAGCTTCTGGTAGACCTCGCCCAGCCACCGGTACGCGGCCACGGCATCGGGCACCGCATGGCCCTCGTCGCGTTCGAGGGCGGCTCGGAAGTTGGTGAGGTCGTTGAGGAGGCTGCGGGCCTGGTTCTCCTGGGCGGGTAGGCCGGTGAGCTCCATCAGCCGGCGGCGGTGGTGGCCCTGCTCGGTCACGCGCGTGCGCATCCGCAGCCGATGACCGTCGTCGGTCGCCTTTAACTCGACCTCGTCGGCGTCGAAGCCGAGCTCGTTGAGCCGCCGCAGCCGCGCGTCGATGAGGTAGCGCTCGTCCACCCCGATGTGGAGGTCCTCGTTGAGCTCGGCCCACAGCTGGACGTACTGCTCCCCCAGGCGCTCGGCGGACTCGACCGGGTCGGGTTCCGGCGGCAGTCCCAGCTGCGCCTGGAGGTCCATGAGGCCGCCGGCGACGTTCAGCTGCGCGATCTCGAGGTCGGCCTGCCGCTGACCGGCGCTGAGCTCGGCGTGCCAGTCGCCGGTCTCGACGTCGACGATGTAGGCCGCCAGCGCACCTGCGTCACGCCGGAACAGGGTGTTCGACAGCGAGCAGTCGCCCCAGTAGAAGCCGGCCAGGTGGAGACGTACGAGCAGCAGCGTCATCGCGTCGAGCAGCCGGCGGTGCAGGCCACTCACACTGTGCGGGTCCGACTCGTCCTCGGCCACCGGTCGCCGATGGGTGAACAGCACGCGAAACGGCAGGGAGTACTCGAGGTACCGCGTGATGATCACGTCCTCGAGGCCCCGTCTGTGGACGATGCCGACGGCCTCCACGACCGGCATCTTCTCCTCGGCCATCCGCCGCAGGATCCGGTACTCGCGCTCGGCGACGCGCCGTGGCAGCTCCTTCAACGCGTACAGGGTCCCGCCGATGTCCACGAAGCGCACGACGTGTCGGTGGATGCCTGCCGCGACGTTGACGCATCGCTCGTCGTCCCACATGTCGAGTGGGGTGGACCAGGGCAGGTCGAGGAAGTCGGGGTGGCCGGGCCGCACCAGAAGCCGGAGGTCAGCGGTGGTCTGTGCCATGATCAACGACACATCGGCGAGGCGTCGCCTGACATGATCGGGAGTCTGCGCATCATCTGTCGTCCTGGCTGGAGTTCAGCGCGTGTTCACCATGCTGTCGCCGAATGTGTAACGGACGGTGTGGTGGCTACTGTGGCCGGAAGGCATAGTCGCCCCATGATGGAACATCCTCCCCGAACGGTGACGGACGCGCAGCGGATGACTGACGACCCATTGTTCCGCCTCGAGATCGAGCGCAGGGAAGCCGGCGTCGCACGGCACCGCCTGCATCGGCAGCTCGATGGCCTCGACGACCAGCTCATCGCGATGTTACGCGATGTCGCCAGCCGTGTGCACCCGGCGACCGCGGCGTTCCTCGAGGCCGACAGCCATGCGGCGGCGGCGCTGATCGACGCCGACGCCGAGCTGACCCGCCAGTGCACGAAGCTCGAGGAGACCGGCTACCTGCTGCTGGCGACGCAGAGCCCCGTGGCGACCGATCTGCGGCGCATCATCGCCGTGCTGCGCTCGGTCAACGACGTGCAGCGCACCGGCAACCTGCTCACCCATGTCGTCGAGTCCCTGTCGTGGGTGCACCCGCCGTCCCTGCCGCGCGAGCTGCGCAGCACCATCGAGCAGCTGGGAGCGGTCGTGGCCACGATGCTCGACAACGCCGTGACGGCCTGGGTCAACCACGACGCCCTCGCGGCCGAGGACCTCGAGCGCCAGGACGATCAGGCCGACCTGCTGCAGAAGATGATGCTGTCGGAGCTGTACACCGGATCGCAGTCGATCGAGGAGTCGGTCTCACTCGGGCTGATCGCGCGATACTACGAGCGCGCCGCCGACCACGCGGTCGAGCTGACCCGTCACCTGACGTTCTTCCTGACCGGTGACCGCCTCTCGGACAGGACCGACACCGACTGACCGCAGCACGCCGATCGCCGCGCCGTGGTCAGCGCCGTCGTCCCGGTCGGACTGGCGCAGCAGCCGGACCACGCGCTTGAGCGCATCGACGGCGTCGCGACCCGACTGCGCCATGGTCAGCGACGTGTCGCGGCGAGGACCTGATCGGTGCCGAACAGCCGCTGGCCGCGGCGCGGCGACAGGGCAGGGTGGATGCGTGAGCGGTACGGTGCGGTGAGCTGCTTGGGTGGTCCCTCGGGGTCCGCTAGCGTCAGCGGCGCGACACGCGACCACGAGCCGAGACGGGAGACGACCGACGTTGGACGCCGACGCGAGCCGCGCGGCGAGCGGCGCCGCGGAGCTGACGGCAGCGCCGGCCACGTTGCGGCTCAATGCGGTCATCGTCAGCGTGGTCGACACGACCCCCAGGGTGCTGACGGTGCCGTACGCGGGCGGCGACTACGCGGCGCTGCCCTACGGCCTGCTGCGCGATGACGATCGGACGCTCGACCGCGGACTGCGGCGCTGGGTCGGTGAGCAGTCCGGCCTGGAGCTCGGCTACGTCGAGCAGCTCTACACCTTCGGCGACATCGGTCGTGACCCTGGCGAGACCGCTCGGACGCTGTCGATCGCCTACCTGGCGCTGGTGCAGCCGACCGAAGTGCGCGACGACGCCCGGTGGGTCGACTGGTACCGCCTGCTGCCGTGGGAGGACTGGCGCGACGGCCGGCCGGCGATCATCCCCGATGCGCTGCTGCCCGGCCTGTGCGACTGGGCCGACAGCGCTCAGGATCCGGTGCAGCGACGCAGGCGACGCGACCGCGTCGACATCGTCTTCGGCGTCGACCCCGTCTGGGACAGCGTGCGCGTCCTCGACCGCTACGAGCTGCTGTGGGAGGCGGGGCTGGTCCCCGAGGCGGCCCGCGACCGTGGCGACGCGGCACGCGTGCTCCGCGATCCGGCCTGCCACGGCGAACCCCTGGCGCTGGACCACCGACGGATCGCGGCGACCGCGCTCAGTCGGTTGCGGGGCAAGTTGACGTACCGTCCCGTGGTCTTCGAGCTGCTGCCCCCCACCTTCACCCTGCGGCGGCTGCAGCAGGTCGTCGAGGCCCTGACTGGGCTGAGCCTGCACACCCAGAACTTCCGCCGCCAGGTCGATCGCGGCGGCTTCGTAGAGGGCACCGGCCAGTTCGAGGAGCAGACCGGCGGCCGGCCTGCGGAGCGGTTCCGGTTCCGCCCCGAGGTGCTCCGCGAACGCCCGCGTCCGGGCCTGGGACTGCCCCGCCGCAGCTGACCCGACCGCATCGACCCTCTGACCAGCCAGCGTGGCACGCGACACCGGCACACCGGCGCCAGCTGCCACCCACCAGCCAGCGTGGCACCCTACACCGGCACACCGGCGCCAGCTGCCACACACCAGTCAGCGTGGCACCCAACACACCGGGCCTGGCTGCCAGGCTCCGGTGGCGGACGTCGGGCGACCCGATCGTTCTGCTCAGCCGTAGCAGAAGGTTTTGCTCAGATGTAGCATATCTGGTGCAACGTCCTCGAAACCAGGAGAGCCCGTGACGCAGACCGTCCCCATGCCCCCGACGCTGCAGACGATCATGCCGCCCGCGGAGTGGTCGACCTACGAGCCCCTTGTCGCCCGGATCGCCGAGCTCAAGCGCGAGCGGGATGCGATTGTCCTTGCGCACAACTACATGACGCCCGAGATCTTCCACGGCGTTGCGGACCTCACGGGCGACTCGCTCGCCCTGGCACGCCTCGCCGCCGAGACCGACGCCGCGGTCATCGTGATGGCCGGCGTGCACTTCATGGCCGAGACCGCCAAGCTGGTCAACCCCGACAAGACGGTGCTGATCCCCGACCTGCGGGCCGGCTGCTCGCTGGCGTCGTCGATCACGGGTGCCGACATCCGGCTGCTGCGCGAGCGGCATCCCGGCGTTCCGGTCGTCACGTACGTCAACACGAGCGCCGAGGTCAAGGCCGAGTCCGACATCTGCTGCACGTCCGGCAACGCCGTGCAGGTCGTCGAGTCGCTCGGGGCCGACCGTGCCATCTTCCTGCCCGACGAGTACCTGGGCCGCTGGGTCGCGACGCAGACCGATGTCGACCTGATCCTGTGGGCCGGCCACTGCGAGGTACACGAGCGCTTCACCGCCGACGAGCTGCGTGCCTACCGGCAGGCGTGGGGCGAGCTCGAGATCCTCGCACACCCTGAGTGTCCGCCCGAGGTGCTCGCCGAGGCCGACTTCGTCGGTTCGACCTCCGGGATGATCCGCCACGTCGGGCGGACGCGGCCGACACGCGTTGTCATGATCACCGAGTGCTCGATGAGCGACAACGTCGCGGCCGAGTACCCCGACGTCGACTTCGTACGGCCCTGCAACCTGTGCCCGCACATGAAGCGGATCACTCTGCGGGGCATCGCGGACGCGCTGGAGCACATGCAGCACCCCGTCGAGATCGACCCGGCGCTGGCGGAACGTGCGCGTCGGGCGGTCGACCGCATGCTGGCCGTGCGCTGATGGCCCCGCTTCCGCCCGGCACGCCGGTGCTGGGCGCCGACGTCGTGCTCGTCGGCTCTGGTGCGGCCGGGCTGTCGGCGGCGCTCCACGCGACCGGGGCCCGGGTCGCGCTGCTGACGGCCGACGCCGTCGGCACGGGTAGCGCGAGTGCGGCAGCCATGGGCGGCATCGCCGCGGCCGTCGCCGCGACCGACTCACCCGACGCCCACGCCGCCGACACGCTGGCGGTGGGAGCGCTGGCGAACGACCCCGCCGTGGTGGACCTGCTGACCACCGCAGCACCGGCGACGGTCACCTGGCTCGACACGCTGGGCACGCGCTTCGCACGGGACGGCCACGGGTGGGTTCTGGGCCGCGAGGCCGGACACGGCCACGACCGCATCCTGCAGGCGGGTGGCGACGCGACCGGCTGGGAGATCACCCGGGCGCTGGCGGCGGCCGTCATGGTCGCTCCACACGTCACGGTCCACCCGCGCACCCGCGTCGTCGACCTCCTCGTCGACGGCGGGCGAGTCGTTGGTGTGCTCGCGCGGCGCCCGGAGGCGAGGCCGTGCAGGCAGGGTCCCCACCGTCCAGACGCGCCCGACCACCCAACGGCGAACGCCGTCGAGCGCCTCACGGATGGCTCGCCGAACGGACACACCGGCGAGCTCGTCGCGATCGGTGCCAGTGCGGTCGTGCTGGCGACCGGCGGGAGCGCAGGCGCCTGGCGAGACACGACGAACCCGCCGGGTTCCCACGGCAGCGGACTCGTGCTCGCCGCCGACGCCGGTGCAGACCTGGTCGACCTGCAGTACGTGCAGTTCCATCCAACCGCACTGGACTGCGGCGCCGATCCCCTGCCGCTGCTGACCGAGGCCCTGCGCGGCGCCGGCGCGGCCGTCGTGGACGAGCATGGCCGGCGCTTCCTCGACGGCGTCCACCCCGACGCCGAGCTAGCACCACGCGATGTCGTGGCACGGGCCATCTGGCGGCGGCGTTTGGCCGGCGAGCGCGTGCTGCTGGACCTGCGTAGGGTCACGGACCTGGAGCTGCGGTTCCCGACGGCGGTCGCGTCGTGTCAGGCGCACGGGCTGGATCCGCTCGCCCGGCCGGTGCCCGTGACCCCCGCCGCGCACTACCACATGGGCGGCATCGCGGTCGACCACGACGGGCGCAGCACCCTGCCCGGGCTGTATGCCGCCGGCGAGGTCGCCTGCACGGGTGCCCACGGCGCCAACCGCCTGGCGAGCAACTCGCTGTTGGAGGCACTGGTGTTCGGCGAGCGGGTCGGGCACGCCGTCCGCAAGGCAACGGCACCGACGGATGCGCGGATCGCCCGGGCCCTCGCCGCGGTCGATCCGCGCACACTGACGCGGCCGGACCCGACCGCGGTCGCCACAGTCCGCGACGTCCTGACAGCCCACGTCGGCGTGCTGCGGACCGGCGACGGCCTGCGGACGGCACGCGACGAGCTGCGGGCCCTGGCCGCACCCGATGGCGGCGGCGCCGTCGCCGCGGCGGCGCGCATGGTGACCGAGGCCGCGCTGGCACACCGCGAGCGCCGCGGCGCACACTGGCGCGCGGACGGCGACGAGCCGCTGGCGGCCGCCCCGCGGATCGTCGTCACCGCGCCCGACCGGTCCGCCCCGCAGGTCACGACCGCAGCCGAACACGCCCTGGCGGGCGCGTCGTGAGCGCCCGCCGTGCCGCACCGCTTCCACCGCTGCTGTACGAGTCGCTGCTCCGGGCGGCACTGGCCGAGGACCTCGGCACGGCCGGTGACCTGACGACCGACGCGATCGTTGACCCCGACGCGACCGCCTCCGCGGCGATCGTCGCCCGCAGCGGCGGCACCGCGGCCGGCGTCGGGATCGCGACGGCCGGGTTCCACCTGCTCGACCCGGGTGTGGTCGTGACATGCCGGGCGGCGGACGGCGATGCCGTCGGCCCCGGCACGGTCCTGGCGACGGTCACCGGACCCGCGCGAGCCATCCTGACCGCGGAGCGCGTCGTGCTGAACCTGCTCGGACGCCTGTGCGGCATCGCGACCGCCACCGCGCGCTTCGTCGCCGCCGTCGGCGACCACCCGGCCCGCATCGTGCCCACGCGCAAGACCACGCCCGGCCTGCGCGTGCTCGAGCGCTCCGCCGTGCGTGCCGGCGGCGGTGCGGACCATCGGTTCGGTCTCGCCGACGGCGTGCTGATCAAAGACAACCACATCGCGGTGGCTGGGAGCATCACAGAGGCGGTCGAGCGCGTCCGCCGCCGGGTGGGCCACATGGTCTTCGTCGAGGTGGAGGTCGACACGGTGGCGCAGCTCGACGAAGCGGTCGCATCGACCATCGACGCGGTGCTGCTCGACAACATGACCACTGATGAGCTCGCGGAGGCCGTTGCACGCACGCCGGACGGCATCGTCACCGAAGCGTCGGGCGGTGTCACACTCGAGAGCGTGCCGCAGATCGCCGCCACCGGCGTCCATCTGATCTCGGTGGGGTGGCTGACCCACAGCGCGCCTGCGCTGGACGTCGGCCTGGACGTCACCGCCTCGGCCTCAGCCTGACGACGACCGCAACCTGGGGACGCGCCCCAACGCCAAACCGCCGAAACGTCCCCAGACGTCGGCTGCACAACCCTGTGGGGACGCGCCCCAACGCCGAGCCGCCGAAACGTCCCCAAGATCCGACTCCCGACCCGCCGAACGGTCCGGCCGGCGGCCCGAGCCGCCGGCCTCAGCCGTCGACGCTCAGCGCGTCCTCCAGCACCTTGCGAGCCGCTGTCGCGTCCTCGGCGTCCTGCGCAGTGCGCACCGCCGACTGCAGGGTCGAGAGCTCGACGTGGCGCAGCGCGTCCTTGAGCTGTGGCACAGAGGCGGGTGTCATCGACAGCTCGTTGATGCCCAGGCCCACGTAGGCCGCAGCCGACGCTGGGTCCGCCGCCGACTCGCCGCAGACCCCGACCCAGGCACCGTGCTCGTGCGCAGCCTCGACCACCGAGCCCAGCAGGCGCAGCACGTCGGGATCACACACGTCTGGCAGGTCAGCGACCTCGGCAAGGAGGCGGTCGGCAGCGAACAGGTACTGCAGCAGGTCGTTGGTCCCGACCGAGAAGAAGTCGACAAGCGGTGCGATCCGGTGCGCGGACAACGCCGCGGCCGGCACCTCGATCATGACGCCGACCTCGACGTTGGAGTGGTCGACGCCCTCCGCCTCGGCGGCCGCTGCGAACGCCTCACGGGCGCGGCGGACCTCGTCGGGTGTGGACACCAAAGGGAACATGACCGCGAGGGTCCCCTGCTCCGCGTCGGGATCGCGCGACCGCAGCAGCGCCCGCAGCTGGTTGATCAGCAGTTCGGGCTGCACCAGGCCGAGGCGGATCCCGCGCACGCCGAGCGCAGGGTTCTCCTCAGGATCACGTACGACGAACGGCAGTGGCTTGTCCGCACCGACGTCCATCGTGCGGAACACCACGCGGTGCCCCGGCAGCCCGGCGAGCACCTTGCGGTAGAAGTCGGCCTGCTCCTCGATCGAGGGCTCCGCGGCGGACTCCTGGAACAGGAACTCGGTGCGCACCAGACCGGAACCCTCGGCGCCGTGCTCGGCAGCCGACGCGACGTCCTCCAGCCCACCGATGTTCGCCGCGAGCTCGACGCGGTGGCCGTCGGCCGTCGCGCCCGGCTCGTCGCGCAGGGCGGCGAGCCGCTCCCGTCGCTCCTCCTGCTCGGTGATGCGACGCTCGAAGGTCGAGCGCTCGTTGTCGTCGGGTGCGACGATCACGGTCCCGGCCTGGCCGTCGAGCGCGAGCGCCACGCCGTCCTCGACGTGTGCCAGCAGATCGGTGACGCCCATCACGGCGGGGATGCCCAGCGACCGGGAGAGGATCGCGGCGTGCGACGTTGGCGAGCCCCCGGCGCAGGCGACGCCCGCGATCAGCTCACGCGGTAGCCGTGCGGTCTGCGACGGCGTGAGCTCGTGGGCCACGACGACGGACCGCTCCGAGGGCACGGGGGCGTCCTGGCGACCCGCGAGCACGTCGATCACCTGGTCCCGTACGTCGTCGATGTCGGCGGCCCGTCCCGCCATGTACTCGTCACCGGACTTCTCGAGCAGCGCGCGGAACGAGTCGAACGCTGCGGTGACGGCAACCGGGGCGCTCGACCCCTCGTCGATCGCGTCGTG
>DATHVN010000021.1 GCA_035461305.1 Euzebyales bacterium
CGACGCGCACGGCGTCGCCGCCCGAGGCTGTTCGTCGACGGCCGAGCCGATCAGGTACAGCGCGACGACCGCGTTCGGATCGGCGCTGAACCGGGCCGGTGGGACGAGTCACTCGTCGGGCGCTGCGTCGACGGTGGGTCACCTCGTCCGGCACCGGACGGACGGTTCCGGTGCCCTCCTGTCGGGCGCCAGGCGCGCGCGACCGTGTCACCGACCCTTACGCCGATCGCGGTGCGGCCGCGGTGTGCTGCACGACGGCGCATGCGCGGTTTCCCGCCAGGTGCCTCGAATGCATTGTGGAACACCGAGATGGTCGGGTTGCCTCCGCGTCGGTTGGACGACGGCTGACAGGTTGGCGCCCGGTGGCAGGTCCAGGGTGCCCTCCACCACGGGCTCGCTGTCCGGTGGGGCGCGGCCTCGCGGACCGCGGGCAGTCCGTTCGGGTCGGTGGATCTGGCAGGCTTCCAGCCCTCCAGGATCTGCTCACCGTCCCGGTCGACGTCGGCGCAACACCCACGGAAGCTGTGGGCCGGTCTCACAAGTCGTCGTGTCGGACCGTGCCGTCGCCGGACCACCGATCAGCACCAGGCACACCAGCGTCGTGGACGTCGCCATCACTTGTCGTATGTGTCCCGTCCCTTTCTGTCAGGCTGGCTGGGAGGTCCGGTCGTGCGCGTCGGTGGCGTCGGTGAACAACGCCAGCACCTGGTCGGCGACCCAGGTGTCGGACAGGCGGCGGTGTGGCTGGAGCCAGCCGGACTCGAACACGATCGACAGCAGCAGCCGGGCGGCGTCGTGCGAGGTCGACAGCCGACGCCTCACGAGGTTGGCGTCGAGGACCGGGTGGGACAGCAGCAGATCGATGAGCGGGAGGACGCGCGTGTCGGCGCTGCGCTCGCGGTAGCGCCTCCGCAGCCGGTCGAGGCGGCGCATCCGTTCTGCGGAGTCGGTCGCGCCACACGCGATGCTGGCGCACAGGAACTCGAGCCACTCGTCGCGTTGCTGCGGATCGCCGAGGTCGGCATCGAGGCAGCACCGGTAGCGGTGCGGATTCGTGAGCAGCGATGGGCTCATCGCCAGTGCGGGGCGGGCGAGGCGGGCGGCGCGCATGACGTCCACGGCGGTCACGGCACGGGCGACCAGGTCGCTGTCGTCACCCGGTCGCGCTGCGAGCACGATGTGCTCGAGGCCGATCTCAACCAGTGGGTTCAGTGCGCGGACCGGGGCGACCGGGCGCTGGGGTCCCTTCCTGGTGCCGTTGGGTGCACGGCCCGTGAGCACCGCGTTGATCTCGATGACGGGTGGCGGGGCGGACGTGCGTCGCGCCGTGTGCTGCCATCCGGTCGACAACGCGGTCGCGGTCCGCAGCACGAGGCCGACGTCGCCGTCCGCCTCATCGAGGGCGAGCCGGGCGACCAGCACGTCGTCGAGGTCGACGCGTTGGCCGCTCAGCGCCACGCTGGCCAGCGCCTCGGTCAGACGGAACATGTCGTCGGGCACGCTGTCGGCCGCCTCGCGGGACGCCAGGGCCAGCCGGCGGAGGCCGAGGTGGGCGTGCGCCAGCGCCTCCCGCGTCGAGGTGCTGAGCTTGGCGATGGGCCGTGTCCGGGATCCGGCCGCGTCCTGGGTGCGCCGTGTCGCTGCGGCCGCGCCCGCGGCCGCTCCGAGATGTCCGGGATCCGCGACGTCCTGTCGCGGGGCGTCGTCTGCCGCCGTGGTGTCGGTACCGGGCCCGGTGTCGAGCAGGTTGGTGCCGGTCGCGTCACCCGTCGGCGCGCCCGGAGGCGGATCCGCGGCGGCAGCGGTCGGCGTGGACAGCTTCGTGCGCCGCCGCCAGGCGCATACGCGGGACCCGGCCTCGCGGGCGAGCAGCCAGAGCAGCGCGAGGATGATCAGTGCGATGCCGACGATGGCGGCTGGGGCGAGGACATCACGCAGCGTGATGCCCTGATAGGTCCGTCCGCCGGCCGGTGCCGGTGGGGCGGCGTCGCCGCCGTCCTGTGGCGCGTCCTGTCCACCCTGGGCGGGATCGACCTCGACGGGCCTGATGCTGTCCGGGTCGAGCGCGACGGTCCGGCTGGGCGCGTCGTCGCCTGCGGCGGGGATCGACAGGGTGAGGGTCTGCGCTTCGGGGCCGGGAACCGTGACCTCGGCACGGTACAGGTTGCGCAGGTCCTGGGACATCTCGTCGGTGGCGGACAGCACGTCGGTGATGTCGTCGACGGTGATGACCGTGCCGGCGGCCTGGGGACCGAGGAGCCCGTCGTCGTCCGCGGCGCCGCCCACGTTCACGACGTAGGTGGTGCGGCTGAGTGGGTGATCGTCGATCGGCTGGAGCCGCTGATCGAGATCACGGCCCATCACGAGGAGCGCCGTCCGGTCCTGCGGGGAGCCGTCGAGGAGGTCCGCGCTCTGGTCGACGGTCTGCTGGATGTCGCCGCCTGTGTCGAAGCGCAGCCCCCGGACCTGTGCGATCGCGGGTCCGGGTACGGGGGCGGGCTCGGTCGCGTTGCCTTCGGCGTCGATGAGGCGCATCGTCGCGCCCTGCGGCAGGTCGAGCGCGAGCTCGACGATCGCGCCCTGCATGTGACGCACGTCGGCCTGCGGCAGGGTCGTGTCCGCGACGACCGCGACCTCGAGGTCGGTGGCGCCCAGCCGCTGCAGGCTCACGGACTGCTCGGTGCCGTCGACGCGGGCGACGACGTCCTGGCCGGTCAGGGTCTGCGTCATCATGCGCGCCGGCGCAACGAACAGCACCTCGGTCGGCTCGCCGTCCCGGACCGCGAGGATCTCCATCTCGTCGAGCGGGTCGACGAGAGGCAGGAGCGGGGCCGCGTCCGCCGGTGCGATGCCGGCGACGACGACCAGCACTGCGGCGGCCACCACGGCACGCAGCACCAGCCCGATCAGATGCCGTCGGTCAACGGTCACACTCGGCCCGCCCTTTCGCAGCTGTCGTCCGCTGCCCGCATGAGGATGTGCGATGTCGACACCAAGCGTGACAGTGCCGGCCCATGTGAAACCCACAATGGTAATGAATTCTGTGGAACACGCGGGATGAACTAGTTCCAACGGCGCCGCAGCGTCATTCGTCAAACACATAGGGTCATGTACCGTCGGTAACGATTGGTGTCCAGTTCACCGTCGTCGAGGGCGCTGAGCACCGCGCATCCCGGCTCGTGGGTGTGGCTGCAGTCCGTGAACCGGCAAAGCGCCGCCAGGTCGGCGATCTCGGGAAAGGTGAGCGCGAGGCCGTGCGCCGGATCCCACAGCCCCAGCGCTCTCACCCCAGGGGTGTCGATCACCGAGCCGCCGCCGACGCGCACGAGCGACCGTCGTGTGGTCGTGTGCCGGCCCCTGGCGTCGCCCGCCCGCACCTCGCCAGTCCGGTGCGTGGCCTCGCCGAGCAGCGCGTTGATCAGTGACGACTTCCCCGCGCCCGAGCGTCCCATGAGCGCCGCGCAGCGTCCGTCGCGCAGGCGCTCGCGGAGCGCGGCGACGCCCGCGCCGTCGACGGTGCTCGTCATGTGCACCTCGACACCCGGCGCCAGCGCCACCACGCCGGCGATCACGCCGTCCACGCCGTCGAGGTCGGCCTTCGCGACGACCACGAGGACGTCCGCGCCGCTGCCATGGCCCACGACCAGCGCCCGGTCGAGCCAGCCGGCCCGCAGGGGCTGGTCGACGGCGTGGACGATCCACACCTGGTCCATGTTCGCGGCGAGCACCTGGGGCCGGGGCGCGTCCTCGGCGGGATCGCGGCGCACCAGCTCCGTCCTGCGCGGTGCCACGGCCAGCACCCGCGGCCGCTCGTCGTCGAACGCGCAGGTCACCCAGTCACCGGTGACCAGCGGCGGCCCGTCGACGGGCGGATCCACCGATACCGGCCCCTGTCGCTCGAGGATGCGCAGGCGCCCGCGATCGACGCGTGCGATGCGGGCAGGGCGGCCCGGCAGGCGCGTGAACGCCTGCTCCCACCCGTCGTCCCACCCGAGCGCGACCCTGTGGTCGTCGGGCGTCACGCGGTGGCGTCGTTCGCGTCGCCGCCGGCCCCGACGTCGGACGATTCATCCGTCGCGCTGGAGTGCTCCGGGACGACCGGCGCCCGGACCGCCTTGAGATCCTCGGTGCCTGGAGGCTCGTAGTCGCGCAGCTTGGGCGCCGACTCCGAGCCGCCGTAGGCGACGACGTCGCGTCGGAAGAACAGTGACAGCGTCCAGTCGGTGAGCACCCGGATGCGCCGCGTCAGCAGAGGCATGGCGTACACGTGATACGTGCGGGTGATCAGCCACCCGAGCATGCCGGAGAACCGCAGGCCGAGCACGTCAGCGATGCCGCGGTACCGCCCGAGCGTCGCGACCTGGCCCAGTGCCTTGAAGCCGTAGGGCTGTAGCGGTTCGCCGGCCAGCGCGTGCTTGAGGTTGCGCGCCAGGTGCCGGCCCTGTCGGATGGCGTGCTGTGAGGTCGGCGGATCGTTCACCCCGGGGGTTGCGACGTTCACCACCTGCGCGATGTCGCCGAGCGCCCACACGTCCTCGTGGTCCTCGACCCGCAGGGCGGCGTCGACCTTGATGCGGCCGGTGCGGTCCGTGGGTAGGTCCATGACCGTCACCAGCGGGTGCGGGGCGACGCCCGCGCTCCACACCACGGTGTGGGCCGGCACGACCTGGCCGCCCGACAGCTCGACGCGGTCGTCGTGCACGGCGTTCAGTCGCGTGTTCGTGTGGATCTCGATGCCGCGGGCTGCCAGCAGCTCGGTCGCATACTCGCCCAGGTGCGTCGGGATGGCCGGCAGGATCCGGTCCTGGGCCTCGACGAGCAGCCATCGGTGCGGGATGCCGCGCAGGCTCGGGTAGTCGCGCAGCGCGTCCTGCACCAGGTCGTGGAGCTCGGCCAGCGCCTCGACGCCCGCGTAGCCGGCGCCGACGAACACGAAGCCCAGGTGACTGGCCGCCCGCTCACGTGACTGCTCGTTGTCGGCCAGTTCGAGCTCGCGCAGCACGTGGTCGCGCAGGTAGACGGCGTCGTAGAAGGTCTTGAAGCCGACGGCGTGGTCGGCGAGCCCGGGGATCGGCAACGTTCGCGACACCGCGCCCATCGCGATGACCAGGTGGTCGTAGCTGTAGATCAGCTCGCCGACCTCGTTGGAGACCACGACGGTCTTCCTGTCGGTGTCGACGTGCGAGACCTCACCGAGCACCAGGTCGGCGTGTGGGCACATCTGGCGCAGCGGCACGACCACGTGGCGCGGCTCGATGGTGCCGGACGCCACCTCGGGCAGCATCGGCGTGAACAGCAGCGCGTTCTCGTTGGAGACCAGCGTCACCCCGGTCGTGCCGAGCCCGCGTGTCACCGTGGCGCCGGCGAAGCCACCGCCGAGGACCAGGACGCGGGCGCGTCGTCGGCCGGCGGCGGGTGCTTGCGGGTGTCGGGGCATGACGCAGACCTCGTGTCGCTAGGCTCGTGTCGACTATGAGCCTAGGAGCCGCAGCGGCCGGTGACGAGCCCGAGATCGTCGCGGACATCGCCGGCGCTGCCGTGATGCCTGACTACGAGGGTGGCTGGCTCGGTGACGTGCTGCCAGCCTTGCAGGCCGGGCGGGCGCCGCTCGGGGCGCCCGCGTGGGTCGCCGGGGCGCCGCAGCGGGTGCTGCTGCTCATCGACGGCCTCGGCTGGGACATGTACCGGCGGTTCGGGGAGTGGCTGCCGTCGCTGGCTCCCTTCGAGGCGTCGACGATCACCTCGGTGGTGCCGTCGACGACCGCCAGCGCGCTGCCGACGCTGACCACCGGGCTGCCACCGGCGGTCCACGGCATGCTCGGCGACCGGATGCGGGTGGGCGGCCGCGTGCTCAGCGTGCTGCAGTGGACGGTCGCCGAGGGCACGCCGCCCGAGCCGTCCAAGGTCCAGCCCCACCGGCCGTTCCCGGGTGGCCCGGTCGAGGTCGTCAGCCACGCGAAGTTTGCGGGCTCCGGGTTCAGCGCGGCCCATCTGCGGGGTGGGCGCTACCACGGGTTCGAGACCGCGACGGAGCTCGTCGAGCGGGTGGGCGCGTGCGTCGATGCCGGCGCGCCGATCGTCTACGCATACCTGCCAGACCTCGACCGGACGGCACACGAGCACGGCATGGCCCACGACGCCTTCGGCCAGGCGTTGGCACTGGCCGACGACGTCGTCTCAAGCGTCCATCGACGGCTGCCGCGCGGTGCGGCGATGCTGGTTACGGCCGACCACGGCCAGGTGACCACCAACGTCGCCGAGCGCGTCGACCTGCGCCCTCTGGACGGGATGGTCAGCGCGATGGGTGGCAGCACCCGCCTGCGCTACCTGCACGCCCGGCCGGGCGCGTCCGCGGACCTGCTGGCGGCCGCGACCGAGCTCGCAGGCGCCCACGCCTGGGTCCACGATCGGGACAGCCTCATCGCCACCGGCTGGATGGGACCGACGATGCATCCCGTCGTCGCGGGACGTCTCGGCGACGTCGTCCTGGCGGCACGCGGTGCCGCGACCATCGTCGACCCAGCGGACAGGCGCCAGGCGGAGCTGGTCACGATGCACGGCAGCGTGAGCGCCGAGGAGGTGCTGGTGCCGTTGCTCGCGGTCCGCGGCGGCTGACGGGTGCCGAACGAACGGGTCAGTCCTCCGGTCCGGCCGACATTCGGCCCCGTCCGCATCCGGGCTCGCCTCCTTGCGGCTCGCACGACCGGTCCCGGGGGGACAGACCCTACGGGGCGAGGCGCTCCACGATCCAGGTACCGCCGTCGCGGCGGTACCGCAGCCGCTCGTGGAGCCGGTCGGGGCGTCCCTGCCACAGCTCCACGGCATCGGGCCGGAGGCGGAAGCCACCCCAGTGGTCGGGCCGCGGCACGTCACCGTCGGGGTGACGCGCACGCAGCGCCGCGACACGTCGCGTGAGCTCCTCGGCGTCGTCGATGACGCTGCTCTGCGGGCTGGCCGCCGCGCTCAGCCGGCTGCCGGGTGGTCGCGAGGCCCAGTACGCATCGCTCTCGGCGGCTGTGACGCGGGCGCACGTGCCTGTGACGCGGATCTGGCGTGACAGGTCGAGCCAGCACAGCACCGCTGCCGCCCGCGGGTCGGCGGCGAGCTCACGGCCCTTGCGGCTGCGGTAGCTGGTGTAGAAGACCAGCCCGTCGTCGAGGCCGCGGAGCAGCACGACGCGGGCGGAGGGGGCGCCGTCCGCGCCGACCGTCGCGACCGTCATCGCGTTGGGCTCTGTCACACCCGCGTCCACGGCGGCGTCGACCCACCTGCCGATCTGCAGCAGCGGGTCCTCGGACAGGTCGGCCTCGTCCAGCGGGGGGTTGCGGTATTCGCGGCGCAGGTGCCGGACGGCACTGTCGGCGGGGACGTCCACGGATCAGCTCAGGGGCTGGTCATCTCGGGCGGGCGCAGGTCGAACTCGGCGTCGCCGAGCTCGAGCTGCCGCACGACCGGACCGCCCTGGAGGTGGTCCATGATCGCCGGCACGTCGTCTGGGATCACGCCGCCGTAGATCACGTCGTCTGGAAACACGGCCACGACCGGGCCGACCATGCACGCCTCGAGGCAGCCGGCCGCGACGATCTTGACGTCGGTCGCCAGCCGGCGGCCCTGCTCCTCGCGCAGGGCGTTGAACAGCTCGGCACCGCCGTTCGCGGCGCAGCTCGGCCGTGGGTGGGAGGCGTCGCGCTGGTTGATGCACACGAACGCGAACGTGCGGGGCTTGGGCATGGATCCACCTCCGTCGGCGTTCGGGCCACGTTAGTCCAGTCCTCGGAGCTGCGTCGCGGGGGCACGCCAACCCAGCAGCACCTCCACCAGCCGCAGCGCCTGGACGGCCTGGGCGACGTCATGCGCGCGCACGATCCTCGCACCGTGCAGCGCGGTGAACACGGCGGCCGCCAGCGACGCCGGACCGCGCCGGTCCAGCGGCAGATCGAGTGCCTCGCCCAGGAAGTCCTTGTTCGACAGCGCGACGAGCACAGGATGGCCGAGCCCGGTGAGGACGTCGATGTGACGGGTCAGCTCCAGCGAATGGGCGGTCGTCTTGAACATGTCGTAGCCGGGGTCGACGATCAGCTGCCCGGGCCCGACGCCGCGCGCCACGGCGATGTCGATCAGCGCCGCGCACCGGCGCCGGACGGCCGTCACCACGTCGGGGTCGTAGTCGGGACGGAATGGGCGTGACCGCGGCGGACCGCCGTGGTGGGTCAGTACGAGTGCGGTGTGCGGATGCTGCGCGACCACATCGGCGATCTCGGGGTCGCTCAACCCGGTCACGTCGTTGACGATGTCGGCACCGGCGTCGAGTGCGGCCCGGGCGACCGCCGGACGGTAGGTGTCGACCGACACCGGGACGTCGGTCCGCGCGCGGAAGCGCTCGACGAACGGCACCACACGCTCGCGCTCGGTGTCGACGTCGACCTCGTCTCCGGGACCAGCCTTGACTCCGCCGACGTCGATGATGTCGGCACCGGCGGCGACCTGCTCCTCGGCCAGCGCCAGGGCCGCGTCGAGCCCGACCGTCGCGCCCCGGTCGTGGAACGAGTCCGGTGTGCGGTTGACGATGCCCATCACCGCGATGCGGCTGTTGAAGTCGAACTCGTGGGGGCCGAGTCGCATGTTGCCCTCCTGGCCGGGGCCGGCTCCCGCCCGCGGCACCTCCGCCGTTCACAGGTCCCCGGCGTGCATACTCCGCACATGCTTGTGCTGGCGGTCGTAGGCGCGTTCGTGTTGGCGATGGTGTCGTGGGCGGCTCTGCGCGAGGCGCAGCGCCTGCCCCGTTCGTTCCCCCCGGAGCGCCGGCCCAACGCCGCGGCGACCAACGCCGTGGCCGTCGGCGACGCGCCGCCGGCCTCCGTGCCGCCCATCAACGGGCGGCCGGTGCTGGCGTTCCCACGGGCGCAGATCGAGCGTGACCCGACAATCGCCGCCGCCGACACCGACGAGGCGCTGGCCGCAGCCGCGGCCCTGTGGCACGTGCTCGTCGACGATGAGGCTCCCTGACGCGCGTCAGGGTCCCACGATCGAGGGATGGGGGCATCCCCCGACCGAGCGAAACAAGGGCGGGACGACCGCTTTGTCGTCGAACGGTGACGTGTCTGATGCGTACAGTGTGGACCGTGTCCGAGCGATCCCTCCCTCGCCGTTCCGTCGAAGGGCCGTCGTCGTCCCGTGCGCGTCGCACACGTTGCGAGGTTGCGCGGGCCGCTCTGATCGCGATGCCGGTGCCACTGGTGGTCGTCGTCGTGGCCACGCGGCTGCACGTGCCGTCGACGGTCGTCGCCGGCCTGGCGGTGGCCACCGCCGCGACGACGGCCGCGATCGCGGCCCGCTGGTGCGCGGAGCGCCGGATGCGCAGCGACATCGAAGCGCACGAGCGCGAGCTCGCCCACACCAAGCGGCAGATCCTCGCGCTGGTCTCCCATGAGCTGCGGACCCCTGTCACGGGCGTCGTCGGGTTCTCCCGCACCCTGTCGGGCCGGCTCGATGACCTCGACCACGACACGTTGCGGCTGTTCGTCGAGGCCATCGACGAGCACGCGAACCGCCTGGCCCGCCTGATCGACAACGTCGTGGTCGCGTCCCGCACGCCGCTCGTCGTGGTCGGCGGCACCTGTCAGCTGTCGCGGGCGCTGTCCAAGGCCGTGGCGCGGGCCGGAATGGCCGGTGGGGAGGGGCGACTGCAGATCAGCATGCAGGGCGCCCTGGGAGCGCTGATCGACGAGGAGGCCGCGATCCGCATCCTGGCGAACCTGCTCGACAACGCGGTCAAGTTCGGCGACACCGACGCCAAGATCTACCTCGACGGCTGCGAGCGGGACGGGCGGGTGGTCGTGCGGGTCGCCAACGCCGGTCCCGCCATCCCGTTGGGCCTGCGGTCCGCGCTCTACGACCCGTACGTCCAGGGCGACACGACCGACACCCGGACCGCGGACGGCCTGGGCCTGGGCCTGCACGTGTGCAGGCAGCTCGTCGAGGCATACGGCGGAAGCATCGACCTCGTCGACCACCCGCGGCTCATCGTGTTCGAGATCAGCCTGCCCTCGGCGCACGAGCCCCGCACCGAGCAGGCGCCGCCGACCGACGCCCGGCGCAGTACGGCAGCGGCCGCATACCCGGTGGCCGAGCCGCCGACGACGGAGCCCGACCACCTGCCGCCGAGGGAACGGGTGGGGTGACGCCGCTCCGCCGGCGTCCGGATCGCGCGTGGGTCAGGTCAGGAACTGCAGGATCGCCACCGACAGGACGTCCGGGTGCTCCAGCGTCATCCAGTGGGCCGCCGAGGGGACGACCTGCACCCGTGACACCGGGATCTCCCGGTGCAGCTGCTCGGTCATGCGCAGCGGAGTCGAGCGGTCGTGGTCGCCCACCAGCAGCAGCGTCGGCTGGCCGATCTGCTCGCGCTCGATCGTCGGAACCCGCGCCAGCGCGCGGCAGGCCTTCGCGTAGCTGCGCGGATCGTTCGACAGGAACATGTGGCGCAGCAGCCCGCTGACCTGCGGCAGGCGGGCGTGCGTCCGAAGTGACAGCGCGCCGGCCAGCCAATCGTCGACGATCTCGTCGAGCCCCTGCTCGTCGACGATCTTCGCGCGCTGCTCGTACGCCTCCTTGTCGGGCGGTTCGAAGTAGCTGATGCCGCCGATGAGCACGAGCTGGTCGACGAGGTCCGGCGAGGTGAGCGCCAGGTGCTGGGCGACCAGCGAGCCCATCGAGTGGCCGACGACGGTCGCTGCCGGCAGCTCGAGAACCTCCATGAGGCCGGCGACGTCCTGGCTCCACGACTTGATGCTGAACTGCGCTCGACCAGGTGCCGTGCGGCCGTGGCCGCGCAGGTCGAGCGTCACGACGTGGTGGTGCAGGGCGAGCAGCTCAGCCATGCCGTGCCAGATCTCGAGCGCTCCGCCGAGACCGTGGATCAGCACGATCGGCGGGCCCTCGCCGAGGCTGCGGTAGTGGTGGTTGACGCCGTTGACCTGAGTGAACATTGAAGGCTCCGTGCGGTCGGGGCGGCAGTGGGCGGCCCCGTCGCGGTTCGATGACGTGGATCTGCGCGCCAGGCTAGCCGACGCCACCGCGCTCGCCCGCTCGCTCACGGCGTAGGCTCGGCCTCCCGCCCGGGTGCCTACGCCGGGACGTCAGGCAGGTCATGATCGCGAGCGAGCTCCTGCAGGAACACGGCGCACCGCTGTGTCTCGTCGTCCTCGCCGATGGCGGCCGCGGCCTGCCCGAGCAGCCACAGGCTGCGGAGGAACCCGCGGTTCGGCTCGTGCGACCACGGCACGGCGCCCTGTCCCCGCCACCCGGCGCGGCGTGTCGCGTCCAGGCCGCGGTGGTACCCGACCCGCGCGAAGGCGTACGCGCCGACGTCGTCCCCGGCTGCCAGAGCGGCTTCACCCAGACGCGCCCACGCGTCGAGGTAGTCGGGGTGGGCGCGCGCGATGTCGCGCAGCGCCTCGAGGCTGCCGTCGGCGACGGCGGCCGCGAGCGCCTCGGTCAGCGCGGGGTCCAGGGCCGGCAGGTGGGTCGGCGTCGCTCCCTGCAACGGTAGGTCGGATGCCATGACGACTGCGCTCCTGTGGTCTGCCGCCGCGCGCGCCCGCGCGCGATGGGTCGTGGTGCCGCTGGTGGCGGTCCTGGTGTCGGGCTGCTGGTCGGTCCCCGCCCAGACCGTACAGCCGCGTGACGGGCGGGCGGGGTTGCAGCTCGCCGGGAGCGTGGCGAACCGCCAGCTGGCGGTCAGTGACGGCTCGCCCGAGCTGAACGTCGGCGACTGCGATCCCGACGTGTCCGGCGACTCCGACGTCTGCGTCATCGCCGACGACATCGACGGGCAGCTGGTCGTGCTGGTGTTCGAGAACCCCGACGTGCTCCGGTCGGGTGCCTCCCTGCCGGTCGTTGATCCGCCGTGCGGCGGCGGATGCGACGACGTGACCGACGGCGCGGTCGTCGACCTCCAGCTCGGCACCGGGGAGCGGCTGCGCGCGCGGGGCGGCCGCCTCGAGCTGCGCACGGTCGAGCCGTTCAGCAACTACGTGGGTGAGCTGCGGCTCGAACTGCCGTCCGGCTCGGTTTCGGGGTCGTTCGACGTCGTCCCGCGCAGCGACTGAACGGGGATCGGCAGGCTGCTGACCGCCTGCAGGAGCAGCGGGTCGGGCGAGTCGTTGCGGATCCCGTGGGGCGTGCCGGCGGGGATCAGCACGGTCTGCAGCGGACCGAGCGTGACCTCGTCTCCGTCGGTCACGACCCACGCACGGCCGCCGATCACGACGTAGAGGGTGTCGGACTCGTCGTGGGTCCGCGCGCCGAGCTGCTGGCCCGGCTCGAGGCAGAGCATGTCGACCGCGAGCAGGTCGGTCTCGTGAACCCGTGACCGCACGGCGTGCTCTGCGTCGAACGCGACGTGGTCACGGAGGTCGGCGGCGACGGGTTCCCGCATCCCCCACAGTCTCGCATGCGCCCGACGCCTACACTCGCGACGGCCGTCCACGCCATCACGGGCGGCGTCGCACCCACCGCGAAAGTGAGCCAGCCGTGCCCGCCATCGAGACCGCCGCCTCCGTCGAAGCCGCAGGCGCAGACGTCATCGCCTGCTTCGTGGCACGGGTCGACGAGCGACCCGTGATCGGAGCCGACCTCGCCGCGCTCGCGCGCCGCGCCGGCATCGACGTCACCGGCGTGCTGGACGCCCTGCACGCGACGGGTGCCGTCGATGACGTCGGTCGTGTGCCGCTCGTGCTGGGTGACCGGACCGTGCTGCTGCTGGTGGTCGGGACCGGCGACCGTGACCAGACCGACACCGCCGCCCTGCGCCGCGCGGCGGCGGCAGGGGCCCGGCAGGCGAGCCGGGACACGACCCTGGCGTACGTGATCCCCGCCGACCTCGCGGACGGGCTCGATGCAGGCACCGTCGCCCGGGCGGTCGCCGAGGGTGCCGGCCTCGGCGCCTACGCCTACACGACCTACCGCACCAAAGCCCACGACGCCGTGCGACTCGACCGCATCGTCCTCGTCGCCGGCGACGGCGTCGATGCGGGCGCGGTCGCCGCTGGCGTGACGTGTGGCCGCACGGTGGCGGAGGCGACCAACATCACACGCGACCTCGTCAACACCCCGCCGGCGTTCAAGCGGCCGCCCGCCCTCGCCGATCGCGTGGTGTCGCTGCTCGAAGGCACCGGGGTGACGGCACGGGTGCTGGCGGGTGACGAGCTCGAGCGGGGAGGGTTCGGCGGCCTGCTCGGCGTCGGACGGGGCTCGTCGACGGAGCCCCGGCTGGTGGAGCTGCGCTACGACGGCACGGGTGGCGGCGACGGCCCGCACGTCGTGCTCGTCGGCAAGGGCATCACCTTCGACAGCGGGGGACTGTCCCTGAAGCCGTCGGACTCGATGGCCACGATGAAGAGCGACATGGGCGGCGCGGCGGCGATCGTGGGTGCCCTGCTGGCCGTCGCGCGGCTGCGGGTGACCCCCCGCGTGACCGGCCTGCTGGCGCTGGCCGAGAACATGCCCGGTGGTGACGCCACGCGCGTGTCGGACGTGCTGACGCACCGCGACGGCACCACCGTCGAGGTCATGAACACCGACGCCGAGGGCCGGCTGGTCCTCGCCGATGCGCTGGCGTACGGCGGAGAGCTGGCGCCCACCGCGATGATCGACGTCGCGACCCTGACCAGCGGTCAGATCGTGGCGCTGGGGCACCGCATCGCTGCGATCATGGGCACCGACGACGTGCTGCTCGACACCCTCGAGGACGCCGCGCGCCGGGCCGGTGAGCGCCTGTGGCGCCTGCCGCTGCCCGACGACTACAGCGAACAGCTGCGCAGCGAGGTCGCGGACCTGAGGAACATCGGCAAGCCGCGCCAGGCCCCGACCATCATCGCCGGCCTCTTCCTCGCCGAGTTCGTCGGCGATGTGCCGTGGGCGCACCTCGACATCGCCGGGCCCGCGTTCTCCGACAGCGGCGACGGACCCCTGGTCCCCAAGGGCGCGACGGGCTTCGGCGTGCGCACGCTCGTCGCCTACCTCGAGACCCTCAGTGAAGCGCCGATAGGCTCCCTCGCCGTTGGGAAGGCAGCGAGGTACGAGCTGCCTGACTAAGGTGAGACGTGGGTCGAGCCCGGCTCACTCGAACTTCTCGCGCTCGACGATCGTCCGTCGATGCCGGACGTGGGCGACCTCCGTCCTCCCAGAGGTGACCGTGACCGAAAACTCCAGCCGTCGTCCGTGCACGCCCAGCAGCACGGCATCTGCGCGCACGTCCTCGCCGACGCGACTGGGTGCCTTGTGCTCGATCTCGACCCACGAGCCGACCGACGTCAGGTCGGGTCCGAGGCAGTCGCCCAGGGCCTGGAGCGCCGCCTGCTCGGCGATCGCCAGCACGCGCGGGGTCCCCAGCACGGCGACGTCGCCCGATCCCAGAGCCGCAGCCGTGTCCTCGGCGGTGACGTGCAGCTCGACGCTCGCGCGGCGTCCGGGCACGCACGTGTCGGGAAGCTCAACCACCATGAGGGCCTCCGTCGATCGGTCACGAGCTGGTCGGGTCCGGATCCACCTATACCCACGCGCTCGCAGGCCGCATGCGCTGATGCCGGGGAGGACGCGGTGACCGGCCCGCTGGCGGTCATGGCCGTGCTGCTGGCCGAGACGGCCGTCGGTGGCACCGTCGTCACGCTGACCAGCGGCGTCCACGGCAACATCAGGCGCGGGTTCCTGCTGCTGTCCGGGGTGATCCTGGCGGCGTGCGCCTGGGCGGCCCGCGCCGCGGCCGGCGCAGCTGTCGGCGCCGCGCCCCCGCCCGACCAGGCCCGCATGGTGCTCGCGCTCGGCATGTTCGCAGGCGTGCTGACCCTGTGGCAGGTGCTCGTGCTCGCGCGCCTCGCGATCGAGCGGATCGTCGGCCTGGCCGCGGCCGTGGTCGGCGTCGCCGCGCTCGGCACCGTCGCGCTGGCGCGCGACGAGGGCGTCGTGCTCGCCGCCGTCGAGCTTGCGGCCGGAGCGTTCTTCCTGGGCACGGCGTTGTTCGGCCTGCTCCTTGGGCACTGGTACATGGTCGAGCGCCGCCTCTCGAACCGCTACATGGTGCGCAGCGCCGCCCTGTACGCCGGCGGCGTCGTCGCTGCGGTCGTCGGCGCGGTCCTGTCGGCGCAGCACCCCACGCCGGCGGCGACCGGGTTCTCGCCGTTCCTGGCCGTGCCGGGCTTCTCGCTGCTGCTGGTCGGCGGGCTGGTCGCGATCTGCGCGCTGATCGCCGGGTTCGTCTGGAAGCTCGCACAGGAGGGCGGGCGCTCGATCCAGGCGGCGACCGGCATGTTCTACCTGGCCGTGATCATGGCGTTCAGCGCAGAGCTGTCCGCCAAGATCGGGTTCTTCGGCTGACAAGCGCACGTGGATCCCGCCGGACGCCACCCGCAGGACCGCGGCGGACGCGCGGGCTGATTCGCACGCGGTCGCGGCGGCGCGGGACCACCGAGGTCAGGCGCCCGGGGTCCTGGTGGCCACGAGCATGCCGTCGCCGACCGGGAGCATCTGCCCGACGAGCGTCGGGTCGTCGCGGACCATGCCGGCGAACACCCGCAGACCGGACGCGCCCGGGTCGGTCGCGTCGCCGAGGCCGGCACGCATGACGTGGTCGGCGATCAGGAGGCCGCCGGGGCGCAACAGCCGGGTGGCGTGGCGCAGGTAGTCCGGATACTCGGCCGGTGCGGCGTCGATGAACGCCAGATCGTAGGCGTCGTCGGCCAGCTTGGGCAGCACGCTGAGCGCCGAGCCGAGGATGCAACGGACCCGTTGACCGTGGCCGGCGCGGCCCAGCACGCGCTGGGCGCGGGCCTGGCGCTCGGGATCCGACTCGATGGTCGTCAGCATGCCGCGAGGGTGCATGCCCATCAGCAGCCACAGCGCGCTGTAGCCGATTCCAGTGCCGAGTTCGACGACGTCACGGGCCGGGCGCACGCCGACGAACCAGCGGAGCCACGCGCCACCCAGGTGGGTGACGGGCGTCACGCCCTCCTCCTCGCTGAGCCTGCGGGCGGATCGCAGCGCCTCGTCCTCCGGCGGTGCGAACGCTTCGATCTCGATGGCCGTCGGGGCTGAGGTGTCCACACCGTCTCCGTAGCATCACAAGCGCTGGGCTGCAGCGTAACGCCACGGACGCCCGGACCGGCTGAAGGTCGACGGCCTCCGCGGACACCGGCCGGACGACGTGGTCGGGAAGGTCTGATCGGCCAGTCGCCGTGCGCTGCGGCCGTGTGCTGTGGCACCCTCGACCCCTGCGCGCGGGCCGGGTCGCACGCCAGCCCCGCATCCGGGACGCGCGGAAGGGACGTGGTGGACGGGGGAGTCGACGGATGACGCAGCTGGACCGCGGTGCCGGGGGCGTGCCCCCGGGGTCTTCACCGCCGCGCCGGCCTCCCTCGTTCCCCCGCCTTCCGACGGTCCGCCGCAGACATCGCAACGGACGCCGCCTGCTGTCGACGGTGGTCATCGCCGGTCTCGCGGGCGGGACCGTCGCCATCGCCGCCGACCGGGTCCTGGATCCCGGGCAGCAGCCCGCCACTACCGTCCCCGAGCGGTCCGCGACCGTCGCGACCGGCTCGCCGCAGGACGACGTGGCCGCAGGGACGGTGGCGCGCGTCGCACAGGCGGTGCTGCCGTCGGTGGTGCGCATCAACCGCGCGACGACCGACCGCTTCGAGGGCAGCGGCAACGGCTCGGGCGTCGTGTACCGCGCGGAGGGGCTGATCGTCACCAACCACCACGTCGTCGAGGCGCCGGGTCCGATCGAGGTCGTCTTCGCCGACGGGCAGCCGACGCCGGCCGAGATCGTCGGGCAGGACCCACTCAACGACCTCGCGGTGATCCGCGTGGAGCGCGACGACCTGACGCCCATCGCGATCGACAGCATACGCGGCCCGCGCGTCGGCGACCTGGCGATCGCGGTCGGCAGCCCGTTCGGCCTCGACGCCACGGTCACCGTCGGCGTCGTCAGCGCACTGGGCCGAGGCATCCACGCCGGCGCTGAGGCCGGCGGGGACACGGTGTACCTGCCCGAGGTGCTCCAGACGGACGCGCCGATCAACCCCGGCAACTCCGGCGGCGCTCTGGTCGACGCCGACGGGCGCCTGATCGGTATCAACAGCGCCATCCTGACGTCCGGGCAGGTGACCAGCGCCGGGGTCGGCTTCGCGATCCCGGTCGACACGGTGGTCGACGTCGCCGACGAGCTCATCGCGACCGGCCGCGTACGCCATCCGCTGCTCGGGGTCAGCGGAGGACCGCTCAGCGACCAGGTCGCCGACCGCCTCGGCGTGGAGGCCGGCGCCTGGATCCACGACGTGGCCCCGGGGACCCCGGGCGCCCGCGCGGGCCTGGCACCCGACGACGTGATCGTCGGGCTGGACGGCCGGGCGATCGGTTCGATGGAGGAGCTGAGCATCGCCGTGCGTGACCACGAGGTCGGCGACCGTGTCACGATCAGCTACGTCCGAGGCGGCAGACAGCGGACCGTCGACGTCGTCCTGGTCGAACGCGCGCCGGACGATCCGCAGTAGCATCGGCCGTGCGTCGCGGGTCGCTGCCGGCACCGGGCGCACACCACGGATCGGGACTGGTGAGGGAGCGCAGTGGACGTCGGGTTCTGGGAGCTGATGATGCTGGCGGTGCTCGCACTGCTGATCTTCGGTCCGGAGCGCCTGCCCGAGATCGCCCGCACGGTTGGCCGCGTCGTCGGTCAGATCCGACGCGAGGCGACCAGCACGTTCGATGCGCTGAAGGCCGAGGTCGAGCTCGACGAGCTCACGTCGTTCACCGACGACCTGCAGCGTGAGCGCGAGGCGCTGCGGTCACGGTCACGCCTCGACGCCCGCTCACTGCACGCCCGGTCGGAGCGTGGATCCCATGCGACCGGCGAGCCCGGCGAGCCGCCCCGGTTCGACCCGCACGCCACGTGACCGCCGCGGACGTCGTCGCCGCGTCGCCGGACGCGGTCCCAGCGGCACGCCGGCCGGTGTGGCGTTCGATCGCCGCGATGGGCGCCGGGATGGTCGGCGGCTCCCTCGTGCTGCTGTCCAGCGCGCGCCTGCGCCGGGCGGACGTGCGCATGGGCGACCTGGTGCGCCGCAGCCGGTCCGGTCAGACGGACCGCCTGATCGCTGCCGCGACCGACCTGGGATCGATGTACGGCGTGGTCGGCACGGCCACCGCACTCGGCGCGGCGGGGTACCGTCGGCTCGCCCGCGACGTCATGGCCGTCGGCTCGGCGGCATGGGTGGTCGCGCAGGGCGCGAAGACCCGCGTCAGGCGTGAGCGGCCGTACCAGGCGGAGGGCGTGGCCCGCCTGATCCGGCCGCCGACCGGATCGTCGTACCCCAGCGGGCACGCCGCCGTCACCGCGGCGATGATGAGCGTGATCGCCGCAGACGGCGGCCGCCCGGTCCGTCTGACGGCCGGCGGCCTGGTGGTGTTCGTGGCGGCCAGCAGAGTGTACGTCGGCGTCCACTATCCCAGCGACGTCCTCGGCGGGGCGGGGATGGGCCTCCTGCTTGCCCGGTCGTGGCGGGCGATCAGGCGCGCGCTGGCGGGCTGACGATCCCATCGGACAGCCGGCGGCGGCCCAGCCCGGTCAGCGGCGCGTGTGTGCCGCGACGCTGCGGGGATCGACCGCGGTGGGCAGCCCGCGCACCTGCAGCGTCCAGCCGGGCACCCGCCACAGGGCCTCCGCGACGATGGAGCGGCTCATCTTGCTGACCCCGTTGATCCGCTCGACGAAGGTGATGGGGATCTCGACGACCCGCAGGCCGGCCGCGTGGGCGCGCAGCGCCAACTCGATCTGGAAGCTGTACCCGTCTGAACGCACGTCGTCGAGCGACAGCGCCGCCAGCGCGGCGCGTCTGAACATGCGAAGGCCCGCGGTCGCGTCGTTGACCGGCAGGCCCGTCCACAGCTGCACGTAGGCGTTGCCCGCCCTCGACAGCAGGCGGCGGCTTGGTGGCCAGTTGCGCACGGCACCGCCCGGCACGTAGCGGCTGCCGATCACCAGGTCGGCGTTACGCAGCGCGTCGAGCAGGCGTGGCACGTCCTCCGGCGCGTGCGAGCCGTCGGCGTCCATCTGCCCAATGGCCTCGTAGCCGGACGCCAGGGCCCACGCGAAGCCCGCGCGGTACGCTGCGCCGAGGCCGGCCTTGTTCCGGCGGTGCAGCACATGGACGCCGTAGTCGCGTTCCGCCAGCCAGTCCGCCAGCTCGCCCGTGCCGTCCGGTGAGTTGTCGTCGACAACGAGCACGTGCGAACGCGCGGTGCGGCGCACCGACTCGACGATGCGCCGCAGCGACGACGCCTCGTTGTAGGTCGGGATGACGACGAGCGCGCGCATCACCCGGGGGTCAGATGGCCAGCGGCAGGGGCTTGCCGACCAGCGACGAGCGCTGCCGCCCCAGGTCCCTGGCGATCTGGCGCAGGCGCGCCGCTGCCGGCGCGTCGGGATCGCCGATCACGAGCGGCACGCCCTCGTCGCAACCCTCGCGCAGCCTGGGGTCGATCGGGATCGAGCCCAGCAGCGTGGTCTCGAGCTCCCTGGCGAGCAGCTCGCCGCCGCCCACGCCGAAGATGGGGTACTCGGTGCCGGTGTCGGGGGCGACGAACGAGGCCATGTTCTCGATGACGCCCGCGACCCGCATTCCGGTCTGCGCCGTTGTCTGCCCGGCGCGCAGCGCCACCCGTTGGGCTGCGGGCTGGGGCGTGGTGACCACGAGCATGTCCGCCTTGGGCAGCATCTGGGCCAGCGAGATGGCGATGTCGCCGGTGCCGGGCGGCAGGTCGCACAGCAGGAAGTCCGGGTCGCCCCAGTGCACGTCCGCCAGGAACTGCTGCAGCGCGCGGTGCAGCATCGGGCCGCGCCAGATCACGGGCTTCTCGCTGTCGAGGAAGAAGCCGATCGAGATCACCTTGACGCCGTTGCCCTGCAGCGGCATGACCATGTTGTTGAACGCCACGGGCCGTCCCGACACGCCGAGCATCCGCGGGATGGAGTAGCCCCAGATGTCCGCGTCGAGGATGCCCACGTCGTAGCCCTGCTGGGCGAGCGCGACGGCCAGGTTCACGGTGATCGACGACTTGCCGACCCCGCCCTTGCCGCTCGCGATCGCGAGGACCTTCGTCGTGGATTCGATGTCGTTGAAGGGGATGGCGGGCTGGCCTGCGTCGTCGGTCGCACCACCGCGGACCTTCTGCGCGACGGCGGCGCGCTGCTGCTCGGTCATGGTCCCGAAGACGACCGCGACCTCATCGACACCGTCGAGCGCGGTCACGGCCGCCGACACGTCGGTGTTGATGCGGTCCTTCAGCGGGCAGCCCGGCACCGTCA
>DATHVN010000022.1 GCA_035461305.1 Euzebyales bacterium
GCGCGCCACGCGCCCCCGCGTCACGATCCTCCGCTGGCTCGACGCCAACCCGGGGCACCACCCTGCCGACCACGTGGTCGAGCGCACGGCCCTGTCACGGGCGACGGTCTACCACGTGCTCGGCCAGCTCAGTGAAGCCGACCTGGTCCTGACCGCCGAGCCGACCGCGGGACCCATGCTGTACGAGACGGCGGCGGATCCCCACCACCACTTCGTGTGCCGCTCGTGTGGACGGATCATCGACGTCGCCTGCCTCGTCGGCCAGACGCCGTGCCTGCACGTCGACGTACCCGGCGCCGTCGTCGAGCACGCCGACGTCACGCTCCGGGGCGTCTGCCCAGACTGCGTCTGACAGGATCAGCCATCCGGTGCGGTGCCGATCGGCGCGACGGCGGCGGGCCGATAGGCGGCGGGGAACGCAGCCAACAGATGACTGGCGTCGACGCTGACCCGCACCCGCGCACCCTCCTCGAGCGCGCGGGTGTGGGGCACCTCACAGCGCAGCTCCCCGCCCCCGTCCAGCACGAGCACGTGCAGCACGTGGGCGCCACGGAACTCGCCGTGGCCCACCGTCGCGTTGGCGTCGCCGGCGATCTCGACGACCACCTCATGGGGGCGCACCATCACGTCGACGCGACCGTCCGCGTCGACGCCCGTGACCGGGAGCGCTCCAACGACGGTGTCGGCGACGCAGCCACGGACCTCGCCGGCGAGCAGGTCGGCCTCGCCGATGAACGTCGCGACGAAGCGCGTTCGTGGCACGTGGAACACCACCTCCGGGCGGTCGACCTGTTCGAGGCGGCCGTCGTTGAGGACGGCGACGCGGTCACCGATCGACAGCGCCTCCTGCCGGTCGTGGGTCACGAAGACCGCCGTGGTCCCCGAGGCACGCAGCACCGCGGCAGTCTCCCGGCGCAGGCGGACGCGCAGGTTCGCGTCCAGGTTCGAGAAGGGCTCGTCGAGCAGCACGACGGTCGGACGCGGCCCGAGCGCCCGCGCCAGGGCGACGCGCTGCTGCTCCCCACCCGACAGCTCGTGCGGGTAGCGGTCCCCCATATGGGCCAGGTGGACGAGGTCAAGCGCCTCGGCGCAGCGGGCACGCCGCCCGGCACCCCGCGGGAGCCCGAAGCTGACGTTGTCCGCCACGGTCAGGTGCGGGAACAACGCATGCTCCTGGAAGACGATCCCCACCCGCCGGTCCTCCGGCGGGACCCACGCGCCGGCACCGGCCACGACGCGCCCGCCGATCGTCACGCGCCCGGCGTCGACGTCGGTCAGCCCCGCGATCACGTGCAGCAGCGTGGTCTTGCCGCACCCGCTGGGCCCGACAACGGCCAGGAGCTCACCGCGTCGGGCGGCGAGCGACACGCCGTTGAGCGCGGTGACGTCGCCGTACCGCTTCGTCGCGTCCTCCAGCTGCAGCACCCGGTCCGGCATCAGGCGTCCCCGCCGTTGGCTTCGGCCACCCGCAGCGTGCCGCGGAACAGCGCGACGACCGGCAGAGCCGCGACCGCCACGATCGTCAGGGCGGGCAGGCCGACGAGGTCCCACAACGATTCGGACGCCAGCTCGTAGACCCAGACCGCCAGCGTCGAGAACCCGAACGGCCGCAGCAGCAGCATCACCGGCAGCTCTTTGAGCGCATCGACAGCAACGAGCACCAGGCCGACGCCGAGGCCGGAGCGGATCAGCGGCAGGTGGATCTGCCTCACTACGCGCCCCGGAGACGCCCCGAGCGTCAGGGCGGACATGGTCATCGCGGGTGTCACCTTGTCGAGGCTGGCCTCGAGGCTGTTGGTCGCCGGGGCGAGGAACCGGACGACGTAGGCCGCGATCAACCCGACGAGGGACCCGGTGATCAGCGTGGCACCCAGGTCCAGGCCGGCCAGGTCGAGCGCAGCGTCGATGCCTGCCAGCACCAGCAGCGTGCCGATCGCGACGACAGGTCCTGGCACGGCGTAGCCGATCGTGGCCAGCCGCGCCAGGCCGCGCGTCGCACGGTCCGGCGTGAGGCGCACGGCGTTCACGACGACGCCCGCGGCAGCGACGCACAACAGCGCCGTGAGCGCGGCGACCAGCACGCTGTTGCCGAGATAGGACAGGTACCGAGGGTCGAAGCCCCCTGCGCTGCCACCGATCACCGACAGGCTCGACCAGCCGAGTAGGCGCAGCGCCGGGACCACGAACCCGACGCCCACGATCAGGGCGCACAGGCCGCTCGCGGCCCACCTGGACCATCCGGTCAACGTGACAGGCGCGACCCGGGGTCCGTGTCCGCCACGCTGGTCGTAGCGCGCACGGCCACGCAATGCGCGCTCGACGGCAATGACCGTGACGGCGAACACCAGCACGATCGCGGCGAGCTCGGTCGCCGCGGCGCGATCGAACATGCCGTTCCACACCTGGTACACCGCGACGGACACCGTCTCGACGTTGAAGTACTGGATCGTGGCGAAGTCGGTCAGCGTCTCCATGGCCACCAGCGCACCACCGGCGGCCAGCGACGGCCGGGCCATTGGCAGGACGACGCGCCATGCGGCCTGCGCGGGACCGAGCCCGAGCGTACGCGCCGCCCCGTAGGTGACCGCGGCCTGCTCGGTCAGGGCGGCGCGCGCGAGCAGGTAGACGTATGGATACAGCGCGACGCTCATCACGAGCACTGCCAGCGCGATCCCCCGCGGCGCGATGCGAACGTCGATGCCGAGGACGGATCGCAGGGCGGTCTGTAGCGGGCCGGGTGCGTCCAGCAGGTAAACGCTGACGAAGGCCAGCACGTAGGACGGCACCGCCATCGGCAGCACCAGCAGCCACGAGAACACCCGCCGTCCGGGGAACCGGTACGCCGCCACGAGCCACGCCAGGCCACCGCCCAGCACCAGCGTGCCGGCGACGACGCCGAACATGAGCACGATCGTCGCGCCGACCATGCGCGCCAGCCCCGTCTGCCAGAGGAAGCGCCAGACCTCCCGGTCCGGGGTGAGGACGCTGGAGGCCACGACGGCGACCGGCACTACCACGAACGCCGCAATCAGCGCCGTCGCGATCCGCCACGAGCGGCGCCTGCCCCGTGGGGCTTCCCGGGCACGCGCCGGCGCGCCCGCCGGTCGTGGCGTGGGCGTCGTGATCGGCCGTGCGCTCACTGGTACCCGGCCTCGGCCATCAGCTCCACCGCCTCGGCGTTCAGGCCACCGAACTCCGCCGCGGTCAGGGGGTCGGTCCTGAAGTCGCCGAAGCCGGCGACCACGGCGTCCGGCGCGACGTCAGGCTTCACGGGGTACTCGTGGTTGCCGGCGACGAAGGCCTCCTGCCCGTCGGTGGCGAGCCACTCGATCAGCTGCGCGCCCAGCTCCGGATCGTCGGCCTCTGCCGTCACCCCCGCACCGGACACGTTGACGTGCACGCCCTGCGTGTCCTGGTTCGCCCAGAACAGCTCGACCGGGAACTCGGTGTCGTCCTGGAGCTCGCGTGCCAGGTAGTAGTGGTTGGTGATCCCGGCGTCGCACGCGTCCGCGGCGATGTTCTCGAGGATCGCGACGTCGTTGTTGAGGATCCTGGCGTTGTCGGCCCAGCCGCGCACGATCTCGAGCGCACGGTCAGGTCCGTGGTTGGCGATCAGGCTCGCGACCAGCGACTGGGTGTAGACGTTGGTCGACCGCCGCAGGCAGAGGCGTCCCTTCCACCCCGGCCCAGCGAGCGCCTCGTACGTCGACAGCTCAGACCGGTCCACGTCGTCGGAGTCGTAGACGATGGTCCGTGCCCGCATCGACAGGCCGTACCACAGCCCGTCGGGATCGCGCAGCTCCTCGGGGACGGCGGTGTCGAGCGTCGCTGACTCCAGCGGCTGGAAGATGCCCTCGTCGGCGGCGAGCGCCAGGTTGCCCGCGTCGACGGTCATGTACACGTCGGCCAGGGTGTCCTCACCCTCGGCCTTGATCCGCTCGCGCAGCTCGGCGTCGCTGCCGTAGAGGAACTCCACGCTGATCCCGGTCTCGTCGGCGAACTGCCCGAACGCCGTCTCGAGGTCGTAGTGCCGACCGGAGTAGACCCTGACGACGTCGTCGTCGGCCTGCGCGCCGGAACAGCCGAGCGTCACGATCGCGAGAGCGATCGCGAGCAGACCGATCCGGGTGGGGCGCATGGGTGGCGATCTTCGTTGCAGGGTCCGGGTGCGCCAGCGCGTAAGCGTTGGCGAAGTTTGGCTAACCTACCCTGACCTGTGGCACTACTCAACGCGCCATTGGTGCGACGTCGATCCCGCCGTTTCCCTCCGGGGTGGGCTCGAGGCAGAGTCGCAGCGGTACGGCCGATCCGGAGTCAGTCGACGGTCGTTCGCAGGGCGAAGGCCGGTCCGACCAGCACATGACCGGCAACGCAGCGGGTGCGGACGTACGGCTCCACCCCACCCTGACCCGGCAGGTGGAACGTCCCCGTGATCTCGCACACCTGACCGCATGCGATGCAGCAGTCCAGATCGAGCTCACGCATGAGCGGACTGGACCGCGTGGTTCGCCGAGCGGCCATCGCCCCTCCCCGATGCACAGGCTTAGGAGAGCCTAACCTAGCTCGCGCCGACCGCCCACGCCAGCCCGATCTCGTTCTCGCCCCGGCCCGTTCGGCCTCGGCCAACAGCTGGTCGACCAGATCGGCGCTGTCGCACTGAGCGCGGGACCCGGACACCCTGGTTCAGGAGCAGGTACGGCACCTCACGGCAGCGACACGGAGCGGTCCGGCGCCGGCGACGACGATCGGAACGCCAATGCGGTCCGATCTTCCGGGTCGGTCCGACCCCTACCAGGGATGCCGCAGGCGGAGACGGGGCTGGCGGCAGGCGGCGTGGCTACCCGTCCGCCTCGTACTTGAACGAGATTGCGAGGCGCGTACGGAACTGCTTGACCTGGCCGTCCTCGGTCGTCAGGTCCTGCCTGACGACCTCGGCGACGCGCAGGTCGCGCAAGGTGCTGGCCGCCGTCTGCACGGCGTTGCGCGCAGCTGCCTCCCACGACTCGGTGCTGACGCCGACGACCTCGGTCACCCGGTAGACGCTGTCTGACATGCCCTCCCCTTTCGTGCGATCTCAGGTAGTGCGACGCTACCGCCGACGACGGACGTGGTAAAGGGGACGCCGGCACATGACCCGTAAGGCGCTGGCTACGATGGCCGACGGCCGCACACTCGGTGTGACGGTCCGGGCATCGGGCAACTGGAGGAGGACAGACGACGCTGCCGGTCCGGCCGGGGCCGCAGCACAGGACCGCGACGACGGAAACGGACTGACAGATGCGGATCGCGTTGTTCGTGACGTGCCTGGCCGACGCGATGTTCCCCGACGTCGCCAAGGCGACGGTGCGGTTGCTCGACCGGCTGGGCCACGAGGTGGTCTTCCCTGTGGCCCAGACGTGCTGTGGTCAGATGCATGTCAACACGGGCTACCAGCGCGAGGCGCTGCCGCTGGTGCGCCGCTATGTCGAGGTGTTCGACCCGTTCGAAGTGATCGTGGCCCCGTCGGGGTCGTGTGTCGGGTCGATCCGCCATCAGCACGCGATGGTGGCCCGCAACTTCGGCGACGAGGCGCTCGCCAAGCAGGCAGAGCGGGTGGCCGGGCGCAGCTGGGAGCTGTCACAGCTGCTGGTCGACGTGCTGGGTGTCACCGACGTCGGCGCCCACTTCCCGCACCGGGTGACCTACCACCCGACCTGTCACTCGCTGCGGATGCTGCGGGTCGGCGACCGCCCGTTGCGGCTGCTGCGCGCGGTCGACGGGATCGACCTGGTCGAGCTGCCCGCCGCAGATGAGTGCTGCGGGTTCGGCGGGACGTTCGCGGTCAAGAACGCCGACACGTCGACGGCCATGCTGGCCGACAAGATGCGCAATGTGATGGCGACCGGCGCAGAGTACTGCAGCGCCGGCGACAGTTCCTGTCTGATGCACATCGGTGGCGGCCTGTCGCGGCTGCGGACGGGCGTGCGCACGGTCCACCTCGCGCAGATCCTGGCCGGGACGGCGGCGCGGCCGTGGCAGGTGGCGGCGTGAACGACGGCGGGCCGTTCCACCTCGGCGAGGACCCGGCCACCCCGCACGCGCCGCGTGGTGTCGGCCATCTCCGCGGCGCCGACGCGTTCCCGACCGCCGCGCGGGCGGCGCTGGGCGACAGCCAGCTGCGCCGCAACATCGGCAAGGCCACCGGCACGATCCGCGCCAAGCGCGCCGAGGTCGTCGGGGAGGTCGCCGACTGGGAGGCGCTGCGCGAGGCCGGACGCGCGTTGAAGGCCGCCACGATGGCGCGGCTGCCCGGCCTGCTGCTGCAGCTCGAACAGCAGGTCACCGCGCACGGCGGCGTCGTGCACTGGGCCCGCGACGCGACCGAGGCCAACGCGATCGTGGTCGACCTGGTGCGGGCAACGGGTAGCGACGAGGTCGTCAAGGTCAAGTCGATGGCCACGCAGGAGATCGGGCTCAACGAGGCGCTGGCCGACGCCGGGATCGCCGCGATCGAGACCGACCTGGCCGAGCTGATCGTCCAGCTCGGCGACGACGCCCCCAGCCACATCCTCGTGCCGGCCATCCACCGCAACCGCGCCGAGATCCGCGAGATCTTCCTGCGCCGGATGCCCGATGTCGACCCCGACCTGACCGACGAGCCGCGCCTGCTGGCCATGGCGGCCCGCGCGCACCTGCGCCGCAAGTTCCTGACCGCCCGCGTGGGCGTGTCCGGCGCGAACTTCGCGGTGGCCGAGACCGGCACCCTGTCGGTGGTCGAGTCCGAGGGCAACGGGCGGATGTGCCTGACGCTGCCCGGCACGCTGATCACGGTGATGGGCATCGAGAAGCTCGTGCCCACCTGGCAGGACCTCGAGGTGTTCCTGCAGCTGCTGCCGCGGTCGTCGACCGGCGAGCGGATGAACCCCTACACGTCGATGTGGACCGGCGTGCATCCCGGCGACGGCCCGACCGACGTGCATCTGGTGCTGCTCGACAACGGCCGCACCGCCACGCTGGCCGACGAGGTCGGCCGTCAGGCGCTGCACTGCATCCGCTGCTCGGCGTGCCTGAACGTGTGCCCGGTCTATGAGCGGACCGGCGGGCACGCGTACGGGTCGGTCTATCCTGGGCCGATCGGCGCGATCCTGTCGCCACAACTGACCGGTGTCGAGGACAACGCGTCGCTGCCGTTCGCCTCGTCGCTGTGCGGCGCCTGCTACGACGTCTGCCCGGTCAAGATCAACATCCCCGAGGTGCTCGTCCACCTGCGCGCGCGCCACGTCGAGGAGCGCCGCGCCAACCGGACGCTGCCGAACGCCGAGGAGGTGGCGATGGCCGCGGCGGGCTGGGTCATGGCCGACCCCGGCCGGTACGCCGCGGCCCAGCGGGCTGCACGTGCGGGGCGGATCCTGGCGGCGGGCCGCGACCGCATCCGCGCACTCCCACCGCCATTGTCGGCGTGGACCGCCGCTCGCGATGCCCCCAAGCCGCCGGCCGAGACCTTCCGCGACTGGTGGACGCGCACGCGCGGCGACCGTGGGGACCGCCGATGAGCGCCCGCGACGAGGTCCTCGCCCGCATCCGGGCGGCGCTCGGCGACACAGCCGACGACCACGTGGACGTGCCGCGCGACTACGACCGGCACGGCCGCGCGGTCGGTGACATCGATCTGCTCGACCTGCTCGACGAGCGGCTGACCGACTATCAGGCACACGTGCGGCGTACACCGCCTGACGGCGTAGCCGACGCCGTCGCACACGCCATCGCCGACGGCCTGACACAAGCTCCCGAAGCGATCGGGTCACCTCCGCGGATCGTCGTCCCGCCAGGGCTACGGCGGGACTGGCTGTCCGTCGTCGACGGCGACATCGTCGCCGACGACGGCCTGACAGTCGACGACCTCGACGGCTGCCGCGGCGTGATCACCACCGCGGCCGTCGCGATCGCCGAGACCGGCACGATCGTGCTCGACAGCTCACCCGACCAGGGCCGGCGGGCCATCACGCTCGTGCCGGACCTGCACGTCTGCGTGGTCCACGCCGACCAGATCGTCGCAAGCGTCCCCGAGGGAGTCGCGCGCCTCGACCCGACCCGCCCGCAGACCTGGATCAGCGGACCATCAGCAACCAGCGACATCGAACTCAGCCGCGTCGAAGGCGTCCACGGTCCGCGCACGCTCGAGATCGTCCTCGTCCGTCCGTGACCCGGCGCAGGACGTTGGTCCTGCGGGAAGCGCATCGAGAGCCCTGGCGCGCCACCGCTTGTCGTAGGAGTGTGATGGCGACGGTCGCGAGGGGACCGTCAGCCAGGTGACGCAGGAGACCGGTCATGAGCGCACGAGGCACGAGCGCACGGGGCACGAGCGCACGGGACACGAACCCACGGGACAGTTCCCGACAGGGACGCGGGCGCCACGACAACGACGCGACGCGGTGGTGGGACGAGGGAACGCAACGGTGGTACGCGACCACCAGCGAGAAGGACGAGCTCGAGATCCACGCCGAGGACTACGGGCACACGTCGATGCTGCGCAGCATCGTGACGACGCTGACCGGTCAGCACGGGACCCAGCGGTACCGGTTCGTCGCCCGCATCCACCACGCGGACCCGCGGTGGCCCGACTCCACGGTTGCCTCGGCGACGTTCCCCGCGCTTGCGTTGCAGCTGCCACCGGACGACATCGACCCCAGGAATGCGTTCGCCGAGGAGATGCGCACATGTCTCGCGGAGCTCGATACGCGGTTGCTCGACGACGGCTGGCAGGCCGCGGGCATGGGTGAGCACTGGTGGTCGAAGCGCTACACCCGCCCAGCGGTCGATTGGGATCAGCCGCTCGACGCCTGAGACACGTCGGGGTGACGACGTCGACGGATGCAGTGCAGCCTGAGGCCGACCTCGTCGGCCAGCGTGGCCCGCGCGGCCGTTGTCGAGCAGCACCAGGTGCGCGTCGGTCGGGCCGTCGCCGCCGCACAGCGACGACGCGAACGGCAGCGACGCGTCCTCGTCCGTCCGTGAGGCCCACCCTCCGGTCGACCAGGGACACCCTCAGCCGGATCGGCGCGGGGGTCAGTGCGAACACGTTCACATCGGCTTCCGGACGACGCCCGAGCGCATCGAGGAAGTCGCCGCGCAGCACGTGGACGGCCGGTGACCCGGGCAGCCGCGCGGCGTCGATGAGGTCGTGCAGGTATGAGTTGGCAGCGGTTCGGTCCTCATCGTGCTCGGCGACCGTGACGAGGTCCCACAGCCCGCCGCCCCAGTTGCGCGTCAGTGTCAGCGCCAGCAGGATCGCGAGGTTGGAGTGGTCGCCGACGTCGAGGTAGCCGATGCCCGCCGACCGGAAGCGGACCCAGAGGTTCACGACGCCGCGTGCGCCGATCCGGCCGGGATGGACGTGCGACACGACGATCACCCCGAGCTTGCGGTCGTGCGCCGCGACCAGTGCGTCGCGCGTCTCCCGCAGTTCGTGTTCCGAACCGGGGAACTCCACCATGACGATGTTGGCGGCGGCGACCGGGTGCTGAGCCTCCATGCCGATGGTCACCGCGTCGCGCATCGTGTCGGCCTCGAGGACCGACCACGACGCGGCGACGCCCTGGTCTCGCAGCTCCCGACCGAGCGTGGCGAGCCGGGTGCCGTCCATCCGTGCTCCGTACCCGACGAGCTTCACACTGCCCTGCGGCGTGGTGACGCCATGGACGAACGGAGCCACGCCGGCCAGTGCGCGAGGGTCACCTGTCGGCACGAGGACGTTGGGCCGCCACGACCGCTCGGCCGACGGCTGACATCCCGCGTCGGGGTGCTAAGGATTGGATGTGACGCAGCGGCCCGCGCACCGGACCGCATCTCCGCACGCGAAACGGCAGTCACGTGACAGCCCGACGACCCTCCGCCCAGCGCGAGACGTGGATCGACCGGCAGATCCGCGAGGCGCAGGAGCGTGGTGAGTTCGACGCGCTCCGTGGTGCCGGCGAGCCGATCGCCGACCTCGATCGCCCGCATGACGCCCTGTGGTGGGTGCGCAAGAAGCTGCGGAAGGAGAACTTCTCCTACCTCCCGCCGACGCTGCAGCTACGCAGGGAGGTGGAGGTTGCCGAAGCCGCGATCGAGCGTGCCCGTTCGGAGCGTGACGTCCGCGAGGTCATCACCGCGATCAATGCCCGCATCCGCCACGTCAACCGCACCGACGTCACTGGACCGCCGTCGACCGTCATGATGCTCGACGAGGAGGAGACCGTCCGCGCCTGGCGTGAGCGCCGGTCCGACGACCCGGGCGCGACGGACGATCCCGCCTAGCCTGCAGCCCATGACCGACGACGCGCTCCGTGCCTTCCTGGCCAAGCGGAATCTCGGCGTCTCGGGTGAACCGGGCGGCGGGGAACCTGGCGACGGCCCGCGGTTCGTGATCCAGCGCCACGACGCGTCGAGCCTGCACTTCGACTTCCGGCTCGAGGTCGACGGGGTACTCAAGTCCTGGGCGGTGCCGAAGGGTCCGTCAACCGATCCGCGCGACAAGCGCCTGGCGACGCCGACCGAAGACCACCCACTCGACTACGCCGACTTCGAGGGCCGCATCCCGGCCGGCGAGTACGGCGGTGGCACGGTCATCGTGTGGGACACCGGTCCGTACCAGAACATCACCGAGAAGGACGGCGAGCTCGTCCCGATGGCCGAAGCGCTCGAGGCCGGGCACGTCAAGGTGTGGCTGCAGGGCCACAAGATCCAAGGCGGCTACGCCCTGACGCGGGTGCGCCTGGGCGGAGACGACGACCAGTGGCTGCTGGTCAAGCTCGACGACGCCGGCGCGGACCGGCGGCGCAAGCCGGCGACGACCGAGCTGCGGTCGGTCCTGTCTGGCCGCACAAACGAGGACCTCGAGCAGTGACGCGGCCTGGGCCGCCACCTCCGCGGAGACGCGGCCTCATCCAGAACCACGGCTGTCGCAGCGGTCACGGCGGTCGGATCCACAGGACGTATGACGCGGGGTGCACCGTACGGGCGACGACGTCCGAGAGTGACGCCTCGACGATGGCGAGGTCGGTCTGGTCACGCAGGCCACGACCGAACCGACGGATCTCCCGCTCGGCGTCGAACCGTGGTCGGTTGAACCGACGATCGATCGCAGCGTGCACCCGGCGGTGCAGCGGGCGGACGACCGCCGCCGCAGCCAACGTCGACGCCGCCACAGCCAGGTCGCTGGTCCTCGGCAGCACAAGGGTCAGCACGGCGATGGCCCCCAGGTAGGCCGCGCCGGCCAGCGTGACCACGACCGAGTAGGTCACCGTCCGACTGATGAGCCGGTCGATCTCGTACAGCCGGTACCGCAGGATCGCCACCATGAACGCCACAGGTAGGGCGACGTACGCGAGCAGGATCGGCATCCACCAGACGCCGTCAACGCCGGCCAGCAGGCTGCCCGCCAGCCCGATCAGCAGCGCGACGACCAGGAACGCGATCGCCGCGAGCACCCACCGGTACTGCCGGCGCGTGCCGGCGGTCGACGCCCGGTACCGGCGCACCATGCCCACGAACGCCGCTGCCAACGCGGCGAACGCCGCCGCG
>DATHVN010000023.1 GCA_035461305.1 Euzebyales bacterium
CCACGTCAGACAACGGGCGCCCAATGCGGCGACGCATCATCCTCGTCGGGCCAGGTCGGCAGGTCGCGCGAGCGCTATGACGCCAGGAGACCCAGCGCCTGCGCCTGGGCGACAGCTTCGCCTCCCGACGAGACTCCCAGCATGCGATAGATCGAGATGGCCTCGGTCTTGACCGTGTTGGGCGAGATGAAGAGGCGCTCACCGATGTTGCGAAACGAGAGGTGGGTGGCCAGGAGGGGGAGCAACCGCAGCTCGGCCGAGGTGAGCGACGAGGCGCCGATCATGTTCACGCGCAGGGTGTCCAACCGGCCTCGCAGTTCGGTGATCTCATCGATGAGCCCCCCGGGCTGGGGTAGCCGATGGACGATGTCAACGGCCTCGTGGAGGACGGTTCTGGCGCCGGAGACATCCGTGGCCATCACGTACGCACGGACCAGCTTGCCGGCGCGACCGCTGATGAGGTCAGGACACTCTGATCGCGGTGGCGCCGATCGCCGGCGAGGCTCGTCTCGTTGAGGCCGCTCCCGCACTGGCGATGGCGATTGGCTATGACATCGACGCCGCGCTCGAGGCCTAGCAGCACAGTGCAGCACACGGCGAGCACGGGTGACGGACGCGCGGTCGGTCGGTGGTGGCGGTGGTGGTGGTGGTGGCCTCACGGCAGGCTTCGTCGAGTTGGTCGAGCTGTGATGGGCGGCGGGCAGGTCAATGCACCATCCGTGCGGGCTGCGCGAGGTCAGCCACGCCTGGAGTCATGTCGTGACGGGACCGGTTGGCGCCCGGCGTCGCCATTGACGTCGACCGGGACGACGTGGCGTCACGTCGCGGCGACCGCGCGGCGCCGACGGAACAGGGCGCTCGCGGCCATGATCAGTCCCGCGATCAGCATCCACAGGCCCGCGAACCAGACGAGTGCGACGAGCGAGAGCGCGGGCTGCGCGATCACGACCAGACCAGCCACGAGCGAGAGGACGGCGACGAACAGCCGGATGATCCGGTCTCCTGGCTCGAGCACGGCGCCCACGATCCCGATCACTCCACCGATGATCCAGTACCAGCCGATCACCAGGCCGACGGTCACCGTGCTCACGATCGGCGTCAGGAAGATCGCGGCGCCGCCGATCACCGCGATGACGCCGATGACTGCACTCCACAACCGCGACCGTCCCTCGGCGCCGCGAAAAGCGTTGATCAGTTCGTAGACGCCGTAGACGAGGATGGCCAGGCCGAGCCAGCTGACCAGCACGACGGTCGTGGCGCCGGGCCAGACGAGCAGCACGACGCCGGCCAGGGCGATCAGCACGCCGAGGCCGAGCGCCGCACCGCGGCTCCGCGGCTCGCCAGTGGTTGTCGTCATGTCATGCTCTCCTACGCGCCGTACCTACCGCCGGACGCCACCCACGACCCGTTCGACCAACCGGCCGTCATGCGGGGGCGCACCCGTGATGCAAATCGAAGGTCCAGACATTGCCAACTGACGGAGGTCACGCGCCGGTACGGCCGAACAGCACTGCGAACAGCACTGCTTCGTTCCATCACCGGCGTTGGGCAGTGTGGCAGACGCGGAGCCGACGTACCAGTCCTCGCCCGTCAGAGCTCGTCAGCGTCCGCGGACGCCAGCGCTTCGCCTCTGCGCTGCCACCAGCCCGAGCCCGACGAGGTCGAGGGCTGCAAGGGCCACCATCCACTGAGAGCGCCCGGATCTCGACGAGCCCGAGCGGACCGTGACCGAGGTGCGCCCTGGCCGTCGACGCCGACCTCGCCGACGCGAGTGAGCTGTTGGGGATCGTCGCGTACGCCCGCGGCCGCTGGCAGGAGGTGTTCGGCCGTGAGTTCCTCGAAACGATCAGGCTGATGCCGGAGCTCGCGCGCTTCATCTACGACGGCAACATTGTGCATGAGCGAGTTCGCGCTGCACGAGGTACACGGGCTTGGGCGCGTCGCAGGATTCGCCGACGAGCTTCTCACGGTCGCCGACGAGGCCGGCTCCGACCAGGCTCGCGGCCTCGGGCTGCTCCTGCATGGTGAGGTCGGACCGCTTGCCGGAAACGACGTGTCAGCCGTCGGACGAGTCGCGGGAGCGCTCGAGGAACGCTGGGCTCCCTAGGTTCGATCCACGAGGTCCAGCAGGGCTGGGGCCACCGGCCGTACGGTTTGCATCAGAGCAGGTCGTGCTCGTAGGCGTACGCGGTCGCCGCGGTCCGCGAGGCGACGCCGAGCTTGGCGAGGATGCTGCCGACGTGACGGTCGACGGTCTTCACAGCCACATACAGGTCATCGGCGATCGCCTGGTTCGTCATCCCCGTCGCGACGTGGCGGAGGACCTCCAGCTCCCGGGGCGACAGCCCGTGCTCCGGTTCGGCGTCGCGCCCGTCCAGGCTGGCGAGGTCGACCGCAGCGCCGAGCCGGGTGAGCGTGCGCCGCGCCGCCGCCCGCTCGACGGCTGCCGTGTCATGGTCGCCCACCCGTCGGCAGGCCTCGCTGAGGAGCACGCGCACCCGGGCAGCGTCGTATGGCGCGTCGAGCGTCTGCCATGTGTCGAGCGCCCGGCGAAGGACGACCGCGGCGTCGGCGACATCGCCGTCGGCGAGGAGCACTGCGCCCCACGCCTGCGCCGCCGCGGCTCGCAGCGCATCCGTGTCGAAGGTGACCGCGTGGTCGGCGAGTTCGGCGGCCGCGACTGTCGCCGCATCCTTGTCGCCGACCGCCAGCATCACCTCGACGTGAGCCGGCAACAGCGTGACGCGGTCGACGGCGTCCGTTCGTTCGGCCATGAGGCGCCGCATGGCGGCCGCAGCAACGGCGGTGCGGTCCTGCGCCAGCCTGACCAGCGAGAGTCCCGGCTGTGGGTCGTGCCCCCACTCGCCGGCCTGCTGGTAGGCGTCCTCCGCGGCGGCCAGGTCGCCCCTGAGGCGGTGCACCTCGGCCACCTCGTACAGCGCCATCCCGGTCGCAGGCTCGTCCGAGGCCCCGGCGAAGCGTGCGCACGCCAGGGTCGCCTGCTCCGCGGCCTCCTGCCATGCGCCGCCGCGACGCAGGATCGTCGCACGGTGCGTCAGGCACTGGCCGGTGAACGTCACCATCCCCTGGTGACGGTCACACCACCGGGTCAGCGCGCCGGTCCACTCGCGGGCGCGACGCACCTCGCCGATCTGCTCACAGGCCTCGATCAGCGAGCAGTACACGGTCCCTGCCACCGGCGGTGACAGGGCACCGGTGATCACGGCGGCCATCGCTTCGTCGAGGTCGACGAGTCCCTGTGCGACCCCCTGGTCCAGGATCGCCGCCCGGCCGGCCACAGTGAGCCCGAGCGCGACCAGGTCGTCGTCACGTGCCCGCCGTCCGATCTCGACGACCTCACGTGCGGCCACGCGCGCCGACACGTAGTCGCGCTCGACGGTTGCGAGACGGAACGCCTGGAGGCACCGCAGGTAGCCGAGCTCCGTGGCGTCTGGCGGAAGCCGCTCCAGCAGATGCCGGCTTCGCGCCAGCCATCCGTTGGCTTGTGCGGCATCGCCACGGTTGAGCAGGATGAAGACGAGCCAGAACCCGCACCGCGCGGCCGCCGGCGCGTCGTCGCTGTCACGATGCGCCTCGAACGCACGCGCCTGCGCGTCGACCGCCGCGTCGACGTGCCCGAGCAGGTAGGCGGCGGTGGCCCAGGACTGCAGGTCGTCCGCCTCGAGTGGTACGAGCGCGTCAGCGGCGGAGAAGGCGTCGAACGCCTCGTCCCAGGCCAGGCGCTCCACCGCGGCCCGTCCTCGAGCAGCAGGCTGCGTCTCCGTCATTGGTGGATTCAACCACCGTCCATCCAGCGCACTCGCACGTCCGTACCCATCTGGCCGGCAGCATCGCTTCGGCCGCCCCGTGGTCACCCTGCCCAGTGACGCCACACCCGTCAAGGCCGTTGGCGCGGACCTTCGGCGCCCGCCGATCATGAGCGGAGCGTGTGGACGGGATGGGTGATCTCACCCATCGCATGCACGGCACGAGGATCCGGAGTCCTCCCGATGCCCGATCGGCCGTCGTTTCGTACTGTGCCGATACGACGCGGCCACACACGCTGGGGGATGGGGCGACGCGGGGTCGACCGGACGGCCACGGCGTGGTCAGGGAGCATCGGCGAATTGGCAAGGAAAAGGCGCTGACGTGACGGGCATCGGCGAGCACGAGCACATCGAGACCGTGGTCATCGGTGGGAGCCAGTCGGGGTTGGCGGTCGGCTACCACCTGACGCAACGGGACCGACCATTCGTGATCCTCGACGCCCACGACCGGGTGGGCGATGCCTGGCGGGGACGGTGGGACTCGCTGCGGCTGTTCACGACGGCGCGCTATGACGGCCTGCCGGGGATGCTCTTTCCGGCTCCAAGTCACACGTATCCGACCAAGGACCAGGTAGCCGACTACCTCGAGGCCTATGCGGAGCGGTTCAGCCTGCCGGTCGAGACCGCTCTCAGGGTGGACCGGGTGTCCCGCAGAGGGGAGGTGTTCGAGATCGCGGCCGGCGAGCGCAGATTCTCCGCGAACAACGTGGTGGTGGCCACGGGCGCGTACCACACGCCGCGGATCCCCAGCTTCGCCGACCTGCTCGATCCGACCATCCGCCAGCTCCACTCCAGCGCGTATCGCGACCCCTCCCAGCTCCGGGACGGCGGCGTCCTCGTGGTCGGCGCCGGGAACTCCGGCGCCGAGATCGCGCTCGAGGTGGCACGACATCACCCGACGTGGCTGTCGGGGCGCGACACCGGCCAGGAACCGACGCGGGCCGGGAGCCTGCCCGACCGGCTGCTGATGCCGCTGCTGTGGTTCGCTGCGTCGCGGGTGCTGACCGTCACGTCGCCGATCGGACGGAAGATGCGCGACCACTTCCTCGACCCACCCCGCGGCATCCCGCTCGGCCGGGTCAGGCGCAGCGACATCCGCGCTGCCGGGATCGAACGCGTCCCGAGAACAGCCGGCGTGCACGACGGGCACCCTGCGCTCGACGATGGCAGGATCCTGGAGGTCTCCAACGTCGTCTGGTGCACCGGGTTCGTCATGGACGTCTCCTGGATCGATCTCCCAGTCATCGCTGACGACGCGTTCCCGGTGCACCAACGCGGCGTCGTGACGTCCCAGGCGGGGCTGTACTTCGTCGGCCTACCGTTCCTCCACTCCCTGAGCTCTGCCCTGCTGGGCGGCGTGGGACGGGACGCCGCCCACATCGCCGACCACATCGCGGCGCACACGGCCGATCCGAGCATGGTGACGGTCTCGGCGGCCTGACAGATCGACGGCTTGACATCCGGTACGGTCGACTATACAATCATATAGTCAGCAATATGAGTGTATAGGAAGCGGTCTGTGAGTTCGATCTACGGTGTGAACGAACGGCCGCGTGAGGACCTGACGGCCAGAGCCCGGATCCGGGACGCGGCGATGGCCCAGTTCGCCGACCGGGGCTTCAGCGACGCGACCATCAAGGACATCGCGGACGCTGCGGGTGTGTCGACTGGTCTGGTACAGCACCACTTCGGCACCAAGGACGGCCTCCGCCAGGCCTGCGACGGCGCAGCCGCCGAGGTCGTCCAACGCCAGCTCGACGTGATCGATCACCTGGACACTTCCGTCGCCAACCCCGACATGGCGACCCTGCTCTACGACGCGAGTCCGCTACTGGTCCGCTACCTGATCCGCCTGTTGATCGAGGGCTCCCCGGTGGCGGCGCGACTGTTCGACGAGATGTCGGCCGTCAGCGAGCGCTTCCTCACAGCGTCGCGACCGGACCTGTTCCCCCCGGGTAGCCAGAAGGCCCGCGACGGCGCGACGATGATGGGTGTGATGCACCTGGGGTCGGCCGTGCTGCACGAACAGGTCAGCCGGCGGATGGACATCGATGTCTGGGCTCCGGCCAGCGCACCGAGGTTGGGTCTCGTGATGCTCGACGTCTACCTGGCGATGGCCGACTGGATCGCCTCCGACACCGGCGTTGAGACTCGCGCTGCGGTGGCCGAGTACCTGGAGCAGCTTGTTCCGGCAGCGGAGCACGATCAGGAGCACGACGATGAGTGACGCGATCCACACCTCGGGGTTGACGAAGAACTTCGGCTCCGTCCAGGCGCTCGACGGTCTCGAGCTGTCCGTCACGTCCGGTGAGGTCCACGGCTTCCTCGGGCCGAACGGAGCCGGCAAGACCACCACCATCCGCATCCTGCTCGGCCTGCTGCGCGCCAACGCTGGCCAGATCAGCGTCCTGGGCCGTGATCCGTGGACGGACGCGGTCAGCCTGCACCGCCGGATCGCCTACGTCCCCGGTGATGTCGAGCTGTGGCCCAACCTCACCGGCGGCGAGGCGATCGACGTGCTCGGTCGCCTGCGCGGCAGGCTCGACCGGGCCCGGGTCGACGAGCTGTGCCAACGGTTCGACCTCGATCCGACGAAGAAGGGCCGCACCTATTCCAAGGGCAACCGACAGAAGGTCGCGCTGGTCGCCGCGCTCGCCTCGGACGCCGAGCTGGTGCTGCTCGACGAACCGACCGCCGGGCTGGACCCGCTGATGGAGGCCGTGTTCCAGGGCTACATCCGCGCGGCCAGGGCCGCCGGGCGGACCGTACTGCTGTCGTCGCACATCCTCGCCCAGGTGGAGGCGCTCGCCGACCGGATCTCGATCATCAGGCTCGGCAGGATCGTCGAGTCCGGGACGCTGACCGAGCTGCGCCACCTGACCCGCACCACCGTCACGGTGGAGACCACCGACCCGGCCGACAGGCTCGCGCAGTTGCCGGGCGTCCACGACCTGCACGCGGTCGACGGACAGGTGCGATTCCAGGTCGATGGCAGCCACATCGACGGCACGATGCGCCAGCTCGCCGCTCTCGGTGTGCGCTCGATCGTGGCGCATCCTCCGACGCTGGAGCAGCTGCTGCTCCGCCACTACGGAGACGAGCTCGGCCGCGACGACCAGGTCGAGGTGGCGTCATGACCACCGCGACCTCGGCCCGTCCGACGACCCCGTCCCGGGCCGATCGTGCCGCGACCGGCACCGGGCGTCTCGTACGCGTCCTGCTGCGACGGGACCGCGTCAAGCTGCCGGCATGGATCCTCGGCATCACCGTCTTCGTCTTCTACTTCAACACCGCGTTGCCGACCATCGCCCCGACCGAGGCGGACCTCGCGGCGTTCACCCAGTTCTCCGCCGGGCCGGTGGGTGCGGTGCTGGGTGGACCCGGGTACGGGTTCGACGCCGACCTCACCTACGAGATCTTCTTCGTCGGCACCTACGGTCTGTACTTCCTGCTGGCCGCGGCGATCATGAACCTCCTGCTGGTCTCGCGCCACACGCGCGTCGAGGAGCAGTCGGGACGGGCCGAGCTCGTGCGCGCGAGCGCGGTCGGCCGCAACGCGCCGCTGACAGCTGCGTTGCTCGTCGCGATCGGCGCCGACGTCGTGCTGGCGCTGCTGCTCGGAACCGCCACGGCGGCGATGGGCTATGCGGTGCACGGCTCGATCCTGTTCGGCGCCAGCGTGGCCGCGGCGGGCCTCGCATTCGCCGGGGTGACCGCCCTCACGGTGCAGATCACGGAGTACTCGCGGGCCGCATCCGGACTCGCCGGCGCGGTGCTGGGCGCGGCGTACGTCATCCGCGCGGCCGGCGACCTGCTCGTCGAGAACGGCAGCATGCTGTCGTGGTTCTCGCCGCTGGCTTGGTCGCAGCAGACCCGGGCGTTCGTCGATGAGCGCTGGTGGCCGTTGCTGCTATCCCTCGCCTTCTTCGCAGGCACCGCCGCGGTCGGCTACGCGCTGGCCGGTCGACGGGACCTCGGGGCTGGTCTCAAGGCACCGCGTCCCGGGCCGGCGCGTGCGGCTGGGTGGTTGCGGTCACCGGCCGCGCTGTCGCTGCGGCTGCAGCGAGCCAGCATCCTGGGATGGGCCGCTGCCCTGGTCCTTCTCGGGTTCACGTACGGGGTGCTCGTGGGACCGATGACCGACACCTTCAGTGACCTGTCCCCGGAGTTCATGGCGGTGCTGGGTGCCGAGGACGACGTGCTCAACGGCTACCTGAGCTTCATGGCCATCTACGACGTCGTCCTGGTCGGGGTCTTCGCGATCCTCGCGGTACAGGGACTGCGATCCGAGGAGGCCAAGGGGCGGGCAGAGCCGGTGCTCGCCACTGCCACCGGGCGAGTGCGCTGGTTCGGGAGCTGGCTCGCGGTCTCCGCCGTCGGCGCAGTCGTGATCCTGGTCGTCGCGGGCTTCGCCTTCGGTGTCGGCGCGGCGGTCAGCAGCAGCGATGCGGGGCTCGTATGGGAGCTCACGGTCGCCCACCTCGTGCGCGCCCCCGAGGTGCTGGTGTTCATGGCGGTCGCTGCGATGTTGCTGGGCATCTCGCCGCGGGCCATGCCCCTCGCATGGATCGTGCTGGTGTTCGCCGGCCTGCTCGCGTTCTTCGGCCAACTGCTGGACGTGCCGCAGTGGCTGCACGATTTGTCGCCGCTCGACCACATCGCGCGCGTGCCACTCGAGGATCTCACCATCGGGCCCGTCGTGATCCTCCTGGCGATCGCCACCGTCGCGACGGGCATCGGCATGATCACCTTCCGCCGCCGTGACCTGACCGCGACCTGACCGCACCGAACCATTGGGTCCAGAGAGCAGCGGCGCGCGGCCCCGCGGGCCGACGCCGATCTGCAGGGTCAGGGCGGCTAGGACCGCGGGGTGATCACGACGACCGGGATCTCACGGTCTGTCCGGGTGGCATACGAGTCGTAGTCGGGCCAGATGTCGGCCATCATCGCCCAGAGTCGTGGCCGCTCCTCGGCGGCTGCGGTGTGTGCCGACCCGGGCATGACCTCGTTCTCGACCTGGATCTCCACGTCCGGGTTCGCCTCGAGGTTGCGATACCAGTCGGGGTGCGCGTCCGCACCACCGTTCGAGGCGACGACGACGTAGTTCGGGCCGTCATCACCGTAGATCAGTGGCGTCGTGTACGGCTCGCCGCTGGTGCGTCCCGTGGTGGTGAGCAGCAACGTGAAGACACCCGGCTGCCATTCGTGACCAACCTCGCCGTCCGATTCCCGGTACGCCTTCACATGTCTCCTGCCGAACAGCATGACTCGCCTCCCTCGTCGTAGACGCCACCGGCGTCCGTGAACAGGACCACCGTCGACGTGGTGACGGTACCGGACCTGTCCGGTACCCGCCGGAGGCGTGGTGCACGCGACCGCGATGGTGTATCTACGTGGTGAACGGCTGACCACGACGCCGCCCGTGGCTGCACGCGCGACAGTGGAGGAATCGTGGGCGACGAGCAGTCGACCATGGAGACCACGGCTCAGCTGATCGCCGCGCCGACCAGGGCGCGTCAGGCCGGGCCCCCGGAGATGCACGGCCATGACTGATCTCAAGCCACGGGGCCGACCGGACGAGGTACGCTCCGACGAAGCACTGGCACAGCCCACGACGAAGGTCTTCACGCTGGGGCTGTCGATCCCGGGCGTGGTCGTCGGGCTGCTCTTCTTCGCGCTGTCGCTGCTGCCGTCGATGTTGCCGCGCACGTTCCTGTTCCAGGGCATCGTCTCGGGCATCACCGCGATGATCGGCTACGCGATCGGCGCGACGGGCCAGTGGGCGTGGAACTTCCTTGACGTGCCCCAGCCCCGCGGGCGTACGCGCACGATCGTCATGCGGGTCCTGCTGGCCGTCGTCGTCTTCACCGTCGCCTCCGGCACGTGGCAGCACGTCGGCTGGCAGAACGACGTGCGGTCGATCTACGGACTGGATCCGATCACGCCGGTCGTGCTCCTGCCAGTGCTGGTGATCGCCGTCACCGTGGCCGCGCTGCTGCTGGTCGTGGCACGGTCGCTGCGCAAGCTGTTCGACGTGACGGTCCTTCTGCTGTACCGACGGCTGCCGCGACGGCTGTCGTTGCTGCTGGGTGGGCTGGCGGTCCTCGTGCTCGTGAACCTGGTCTACAACGGTGTGCTGGTCAACGCCTTCTTCGGCGTGTCGAACCAGGTCTTCTCGGCGTCGGACACGAGGACGAAGGAGGGTGAGCGGCCACCGCGGTCGCCGCTGCGGTCCGGCGGGCCGGGATCGCTCGTCAGCTGGGAGTCGCTGGGCCGCCAGGGCCGGTCATTCGTGTCGACGGGCCCGACGACCGACGACATCAACGACTTCTCGGGCGGGGGTGCGCTCGAGCCGATCCGCGTATACGCGGGCCTGAGGTCCGCCGGCTCGCTGCGGGCACGCGCCGACCTCGTGCTCGACGAGCTCATCCGCACCGGAGCCTTCGAGCGCGAGGTCCTCGTGGTCGGCACGACGACCGGCACCGGGTACCTCGACGCCGCCGGTGTGGACCCGGTCGAATACGTCCACAACGGCGACACCGCCATCGTGGGCGTGCAGTACTCGTACCTGCCGAGCTGGATCTCGCTGCTCGCCGACCAGCAGAAGGTGCAGCGCACCGCCCGTGTCGTGTTCGACACCGTGCACGAGCACTGGTCCACGCTTCCCAGGTCGCTGCGGCCCGAGCTGTACCTGTACGGGCTGTCGCTCGGTTCCTACGGCGCCGAGTCGATCCTCACGTCGGTCGACATCATCAACGAGCCGATCGACGGCGCGTTGATGGTTGGTCCGACGTTCGTCAACAAGCTGTGGAACCAGCTCGTCGCCACCCGTCAACCCGGCTCACCACCGTGGCTGCCGACGTACGACGGTGGCGGGACCGTTCGCTTCACCGGTGAGGAGGATGCGCTTGACATCGCCGACGACGCATGGGGACCGACCAGGATCGCCTACCTGCAGCATGCGTCGGACCCGGTCGTGTTCTTCACGCCGGACCTGATCCTCAGGCAGCCCGAGTGGCTGCTGGACGGGCAGCGCGGTCCGGGGGTGGCCGAGGACTTCGTGTACGTGCCACTTGTGACGTTCTGGCAGATGGCCTTCGACCTGGCCGGTGCCGGCAACGTGCCTGTCGGATGGGGGCACATGTACTCCGCGGAGGCCAACGGCGCGGCGTGGGCCGCGGTCACCCGGCCCGCCGGGTGGACCGCGGCCGACACCACGGCCCTGCGCGGCTTCCTCGCGGACCTTCCTCAGGACTGACCGGTCGCCGCCGGGGACCGCGGTGATGTCCCGCGGCACGGCTGACCCTGTCAGGCGGTGAACAGCACGCTGTTGTCGGAGCCCAGCGCGTTCGGCCAGTAGGCGTCGGCGCCCTCGTCGTTCTCCCATCGGGACCCGTCGAGCAGGTAGCGGAACTGGACGGGGTCGTTCTTGGGGAACCGTAGCCGGATGCGAAACGGGCCCCTGCCACGGGCAGACCGCGTCATCGGCTGAGGCTGCCAGCCGTGCCGGTCGGTGACCACCGCCGCGGACTCGATACCGTCGGTGTCGACCTGGAAGGTCACTTCGACCTCGTTGCGGGTCTTGAAGAATCGCTTGCTCACCATGGGCACACCTTTCACAAGGCACGTGAGGACGCCAGGATGCCACCGTCGGCCTGGTCACACCGGCGTTCACCGTGTCGGCGCGAACAGCGGCCCGTCAGTGCTGCACCAGCGCCAGGACCCGGGCGGGGCTGCCGGAGCCCTCGACGATCGGCAGTGGTGCCGCGATCACCAGGGCGCCGCGTGGCGGCAGGTGCGCGACGTTCTGCAGCTGGGTCAGCCCGTACTTGCCGTTGCCCAGGAAGAACGCGTGGCAGGGGAACGGCGGCTCGAACGTGACCGCGCCGCCGGCGTCGGTGCCGACCGTCTCGACGCCGATGCCAATGATCGGGGTCTCCTCGGCCAGCCACCGTGCGCACGCCGCCGACAGTCCGGGCGTGTGTGAACCGTCCTCGTCGGCGTTCAGGAACGCGTCCTGGTCGCCCGACCGGGCGTCCCACCCCGTGCGGTAGAGCAGCCATCCGCCGTCGGGGAGGGCGCCGTGCTGGTCCTCCCAGGCGCGGACGTCGTCGATCTCGAGGACGAAGTCCGGATCGTCGGCGACCCGGTCGGCCACGTCGATTACCACGGCAGGCGCGATCAGCTGCGCGGGCGGCACCTGCGACACGTCGATGCCGTCCCGGCCGGTGATCCAGTGGATCGGTGCGTCGAAATGGGTGCCGACGTGCTCACCGGTCTGGATGGCGTTCCAGTACCACGCGGGTCCCCGGTCGTCGTACCGGCTGAGCTCGGTCAGCGAGAACCCCGGCGTGTTGGTGAACGGCTCGGGCAGCTGCAGGATCGGGGTGTCCGACCGCAGCCTGGCGGTGAGGTCGATCACCTCGACCACTCCGGTGCGGACGGCGTCGAGCAGATCGTCGAGCACGGTCAACGTGGTTCCTCCTGGGTCAGTGAGCGCGGAAGGCCTCCTCGAGCCACTCCGCGACGACGGTTGGGGTGACGTGGGCGTCCATGACGCACAGCCCGTCCGGCGCGGCGAGCCAGGCATCGAGGGCGTCGAGGTCGGACGGGGTGCGGACGGTGATGCCGTGCCCGCCGGCGGCGCGCCCGTACGCGGCGAGGTCCGGCGACGCGAAGCGGACCAGGTCGACGGGGCGACCCATCGGCCGGAAGTGGTGGACCTCCGCGCCGTACGCAGCGTCGTTGTAGACGACCACCAGCAGGGGCTCGCCCAGCGACGCGGCCGTCTCGAGCTCGCCGAGCGACATCATCGCACCCCCGTCGCCCAGCGTCGCCACCGCCAGCCTGTCGGGCCGTGCCACCGCGGCGCCGATCGCGGCGCCGAGCCCGAGACCGATCGACTGGAAGGACTGGTTGAACACGAAGCCGGCAGCGTCGGGGACGTCGAGGTACATCGCCGGCCAGCCCATGAAGTGCCCGGAGTCGATCGTCAGTGTCCGCTCGGCGGGCAGCTTCGCGTCGAGGGCGATCGACAGCGTGCGCGGATCGATCGTGTCGCCGGTCGAGGCGTCGTCGTAGTCGGCGTCCCGCCAGCCGCCCGCCGTGATGCGTGCCGCGACGTGGTCGGTGCGGAACCCCTGTCGTCGGAGGTCCCGATGCTCCAGCTCGGCGAGCAGCGCGTCCGCCGTCAGCCTCGCGTCGGCCGTGACCGCGACGTCGACCCGCCGGTGGGCGCCGATGGCGTCGCTGTCGACGTCGACCTGCACCACGCGGGTCCGTTCGCCGATGAGTGCGCCATGGCGGGTCGTCCACAGGTTGAGTGATGCGCCGAACGCCACCACCAGGTCGGCGGACGCGAGCAGCTCTGCGGCCTCCGGAGAGGCGAACCCCCCGCTGATGCCGACCGCCCAGGGATCACCCACGAACAGCCCGTTGCCGTTGGCCGAGGTCGCCAGGATCGCGCCGACGCGTGCGCCGAGGCGTTGCAGTGCGGTACCGGCGCCCGCGAGCACGGCGCCCCGTCCGGCGACGATGGCGGGCAGGCGCGCCGTTGCGAGCAGGTCGACCACCCGTGTCACGGCTGTTGCCGCAGGGGCGGGAGGATCGGGCACCGCTCGCGTCGGGGCTGGCCTGGAGACGGTGGTCACCTCGGCCGCCTGGACGTCGAGCGGCAGCATGAGCGCCACGGCGCGGCGGCCCTGGGCGGCGGTCCGCCACGCGCGGTGCACGTCGGTGACGACCGTCGCGGCGCTGTGGACGCGCTCCACGATGCCACCGCACGCCCGGACCGCGGCAGCCTGGTCGATGCGGAAGTTCGAGCGCACCGCGGCGGCGGACGTGTCGGCCGCCAGCAGCAGCACGGGCGTGCGTGCCTTGGCGGCCTCGGTCAGCCCCGTCAGCGCGTTGGTGAGCCCGGGTCCCTGGTGGCAGGTGGCGACGCCGACCCTGCCAGACACTCGCGCGTAGCCGTCGGCCATGCACACCGCGGCGCACTCGTGGCGTGCATGGACGAACCGGACAC
>DATHVN010000024.1 GCA_035461305.1 Euzebyales bacterium
CCGGCCGCAGCAGCCTGCGCCACGGCCGTGGTGGACGTCTGGTCCATTGCGAGCCTCCTTCAGATGTCGGGACGGGATTGTGCGACGATCACCTCGCACCCGGACTCGGGCGTCCCGTCGTCGACGATATCGGCGGGAACCCGGGTGTGCGCAGGGCCAGCCCGGTGGGGTTCTCGAGACGGCGCACGACGTTGGGCGACCGCTCGCGGGGTCCGTAGCGGTGGAGCGCATCGGTGACGACGTCGACGATGACCAGTGCGAGGTCGATTGCCACGCCACAGCGGGCCGCGAGCACGGCGAACAGGGAGCGGTCCTTGTGCACCGGGTCCATGGTGACGTTGATGTCGCGGCTTGCGTTGAGGACGACCTGGCCTTCGGACTCGTGGACGAAGGAGTTGCCCGAGGAGATCCCGATCGCCTCGTAAGACGTTGGCGAGGTCCGCGCCGGCGAGCCCCGCGGTCGTCAGTGCCTCGTCCAACGCGACCAGGTGCCCGACGTTGCCCAGCCCGACGAACCGGACCTTCACGCCAGCTCCTGACCGCTGTGCGCAGGTGGTGGGGTCACCACCCGCACCGTGGCGTCACCCAGAGTCTTGGCCGCTGGCCGTGCCACGATCAAGCGATCAGGTCGGTGCCTGAGCCCCGCGAAATCTGTTGCTCGCGCCCGATCCTGGGCGTTGGGTTCCGCGCTGATGCGGTACAGGACGCCACCGCTGCCGGCCCGCGGGCCACGCCACTGCGAGCGGTACGGGGACGTGACTTGCGTCGCCGACCTCGCGGCGCGGCCACGCGTGTATGTGCTCGGCTTCGAAGACCTCTGGCTGCGGATGTTCGCCGACGCCGGGGTCACCCCGCAGTCCGACGGGGTGACGCTGGACACGTCGGTTGCGGCGATCGAGGTCGCCGCGACGAGCGCGATGTCTGCGATCGTCCCGGAACGCTTCGCCCGCGGCGCGCTGGCCGCCGGACGCGTGAGCCGGGCGGTCGCTGTCCTCGTGCCGATGCGGCAGTCGCACTACGTGCTGTGGCCCGAGCGGTCGGCCCCGTCGTCGGAGCCCTGGCGTTCATGCAGTGGCTCGCCGAGCTCGCCGCCGCGACGGAGGCCTGACGACGGTGGGCGCCGGGCCGCGGCCGCCCGGACGCCGCCGCGCGTCTTGCGCGGCCGGACGGCGAGATCACCGGATCGCCCACCACCCTGTACCAGCGTCCGACGCGCGCCCCGGCGTCACAGTCGTCAGTGTGGCGCGCCCGTGCGCAGGAGGTGGTCCAGCATCGTTCCGCCGGTGTCGACCTCCGGCGAGATCTTGTATGTGAGCTTGTGCACGGGAGCCACGTCGAGCAGTGTGCGAAACCGGTCGGCGTCATACGGCTTCAGCATCCGATCCTTGAACCGGGTCAGCCGTTGCGAGCTCATCCACGGCATGTTCTGGCAGCATGCCGTGACCTCCGGGTGCAGATGGGACAGTGCCTCGAACAGGTGATGCAGCACGTAGTAGTCGATGGGGCGGTCGTGGTGGCGCCAGTAGATGATCTGCGCCCACCGGAGCGCCTCGATCACGCGGTGGCCGGGTGGACTTGCCATGAACCAGCTCGAGATCCGTGCCGTCCGGTAACGTGGCGCGAAGAACCCGGACGACAAGAGGTCGGGCAGCATCGCGATCATGTTCTCACGGACCAGGCACGTCGCGTCGAGCCAGACACCGCCGTGCCGGGCGAGCAGGTCGAGCCGCAGGACGTCGGAGAACTTGGTCCGTGAGTTGCGTGTCCGATCGTGCACATATCCAGGGATGTCGGCGTACCTGTCGATGGCATCATCATCGAGCACGACGACCTCGTCGGCACCGTGGTGCCGGATCAGCTCCATGTGGCAGCGACGGACCACCGGGGGCGCCTCCGCCATCCCTTGACCCCAGTAGACCCACACCCGGTACGGAGCCTCGGCAGACGCCGGTTGCGCGTGCACTGCACGCTCATGGATCTCGTCGAGGTGCGCCGTGACGAACGCGACCAGGTAGCGTCGCGCCTCGAAGTGCTCGGGGTCGGCGGCGAGGAGCCGCTGCTCGACCGGTGACATGCCGGGCTCGCATTCGCGCATCGTCGCGGTGACGTGAGCCACGCCGTCGGTGTCGCCCAGCCTGCGCAACACGCGCGCAAGCCGCCCATGCCAGTGCTGGACCGCATCGTCCAACGCGATCGCAGCCCGATACGCCTCAGCCGCCGCCTCCCACCGACACGACCGCTCCAACACCCGACCAAGACGGAACTGCAGGCGAGCGTTGGACGGATCCAGCCCGGCCGCTCTACCCAGCGCAGCCGACGCTCCGTCCAAGTCACCGGCCTGCTCAGCCCGCCGCGCACGACGGAGGGCCCATCGTCGCGCGATTGCTTTGACGCCCTGCACGGTCAGCATGGTGATCCGGACGACGAGTAGACCGCAGCGGTCATCGACGCATCATGAGGTAGCACAACGTACCTTGCCGTACAGCAATTCTCATGCCGCAACCCGCGCCGCCGTGTGGTCCGGGGACGCCCGCCGGTGCAAGCCAGTGGGGTGTCGGTGACCGTCAATGGCTGTAGGCACCGAACGCGACACCACAACCTCGTCGTCCGCCGCGAGTCGCTGTAGCCTGCGTGTCCAGCCCGTGTGGCGCACAGGTCCACGACGACTCGGAGGTGACAGAAGACATGTGGGGCATCGTCCTCGCGGCTGGAGGCGGCACGCGGCTGAGGCCGCTGACCGACACGTTGCCCAAGACCCTGCTGCCGGTCGACGGCGACCGCACGATCTTCGAGATCGTCGTCGCGAACCTGCGTGCGGTCGACGTCACCGACGTCGTCGTCGTCACCGGTCATGCTGCGTCATTGATCGACGACAGCGCCGACGCGCTGCGTGCACGGTACGGCGTCGAGCTGCACCCGGTCTTCAATGACCACTATGCCGACTGGAACAACGCCTACTCGCTGTGGCTGGCCCGTGGCGCCTTCCGCCACGGTGCGCTGCTGGTCAACGGCGACACCGTGCACCCGGCCGACGTCGAACGCAGGCTGCTCGACGCCCGCGGCGCCGCATCGGTCGTGCTCGCGCTCGACGACGACAAGCACCTCGGCGAGGAGGAGATGAAGGTCCGCCTGACGTCCGAGGGCGTGCTGGCACACATCAACAAGGCCCTCGATCCCGACGACGTCGACGGTGAGTACATCGGCGTCACCCTGATCGAGCCCGAGGCCAGCGACCCGCTGGCAGCGGCGCTGCAGGCCACCTTCGAGCGCGACACCAGCCTGTACTACGAGGACGGCTACCAGGAGCTCGCCGACCGCGGGGGCGAGATCCGCACCGCCAGCATCAAGGGCGCATCCTGGATCGAGGTCGACAACCACGAGGACCTCGCGCGCGCCCGGGGGATCGCATGCCACTACTAGCACGGACGGTCACGACACCGATCGCCATCGAGGTGCGCGCCGGCGCCGTCGACGGCCTCGGTCCCCTGCTCGCCGATGGCCGGATCTCCACCGGCGGCCGCGTGGCTGTGGCCGTGGGTCCCGGCCAGGGCGATGAGATCGCCAGGAGCATCACCCGGACCGCGCCGTCGAGCTCGGTCGTGCCGATCGCCAGCGGCAGCCTGAACGGCGCGCTCGAGCTGATCACCCACCTGCGGGCCGGGTGGTACGACGCGGTCGTCGGGATCGGCGGTGGCAAGACCCTCGACGCCGCCAAGTACGCGGCGAGCATGACCGGCCTGCCGTTCGTGGCCGTCGCCACCAACCTGTCCAACGACGGCCTCGCATCGCCCGTGGCGTCGCTGGAGAGCCACGGGCGCAAGGGCTCGTTCGGTGTTCACATCCCCATCGCCGTGTTCGTCGACATCGACTACGTGCGTGACGCCCCCGCCCGCCAGACGCGGTCGGGCGTCGGTGACGTCATCAGCAACCTGTCGGCGATCGCCGACTGGCAGCTCGCCGGCAGGATCACCGGCGAGCCGATCGACGGCCTCGCGGTCGCGCTGGCCAGCAGCGCCACCAACGCGCTGGTCCGCCGCGACGACAGCGTCGCCGACGACACGTTCCTGTCGACGCTCGCCGAGTCGCTGATCCTGTCCGGGATCGCGATGACGGTCGCACGCACCAGCCGACCATGCAGCGGCGCGTGCCACGAGATCAGCCACGCGCTGGACGCCTCACACGACAGCCCGGGCCTGCACGGCGAGCAGGTCGGGCTCGGCGCGCTCTTCGCGACATGGCTGCGCGGTGACGACGACCTGGTCGGCCTGATCGACGCGTGCCTGCGCCACCACGACCTGCCGCGGGTACCCGAGGACCTCGGCCTGTCGGCGGAGCAGTTCTGCGAGGCGGTCCTGGAGGCACCCGAGACCAGACCCGACCGCTTCACGATCCTCGAGCACCTCGCGATGGACAAGCAGCAGGTCAAGGAGCGCGTCGATGCGTTCATCACCGCCTTCGGTCGCTGAGCTGCGGGCCGTCTCCCAGCCCGCCGAGCTGGTGGGCAGGCGTAGCGCCGAGCACTGGGCGGGCCGGCTGTACATGCGCCGCGTTTCTGCGCACGTGACCCGCCGCGTGCTGGGCCTGCCCGTCACGCCCAACGGCTGGACGGTGCTGATGATCGTGGTCGGTGTCGCGGGCGCCGCGGTCCTCGCCGTGCCGGGGCTGTGGACGGCGATCGCCGCCGCCGCCGCGATCCAGGTCTACCTGCTGCTCGACTGCGTCGACGGCGAGGTGGCGCGCTGGCGACGGACGACCAGCGCGGCAGGCGTGTACCTGGACCGTCTGGGCCACTACACGGTCGAGGCGGCGCTGCTCGCCGCCCTGGGCGTCCGGGTCGACGGCGGATACGCCGCGATCGGGCTCGGCACCGTCGTCGGGCTCGCCACCGCGGTGCTCGCGCTGCTGTCGAAGGTCGAGACCGACCTGGTCGTCGTCGCACGGGTGTCCGCGGGCCTGCCCGTCGACGCCGAGCGCGACGCGGCGCCCGGCACGAGCACCCTGCGTGGCGTCCGCCGTGTGTTCGCGGCCGTGCCGATCCACCGGATCATCGGCGGCGTCGAGCTGTCGCTGCTCGCAGTGGTCGCGGCCGTCGTCGACGTGGCAACCGGCGAGGCCGTCGGATCTCGCGCGTTGCTCGCCGTCGCCACCGTCGCCGCCGCGATCGTTGCGGTCGGGCACCCCATCGCCATCCTCAGCTCCCAGCGACTTCGATGACCCTGGACGGCACCGCCCCCACCCGCCCCGCGTCGTCGACCCGGACGGCGTGACCGGCGTGGCCGACGACGCGCGGATGGACGCGGCGGTCAAGGACGAGGACGGGTTCTTCGCGACCTTCCTCGTCAGCTCCTGGTCGCCGCACCTCGTCCGATGGGCGGCCGCCCGGCGGATCACGCCCAACCAGGTGACCGCCGTGTCGAATGCGCTGACCGTCGCCGCCGCGGCGGCCTTCGCGACGGGCGTGCGGCCCGGCCTCGTGATCGGCGCCGTGCTGGTCCAGGCCGCGTTCGTCGCGGACTGCGTCGACGGCCAGCTCGCCCGCTACACCGGCACCGGCACACCCTTGGGCGCCTGGCTGGACGCGGTGTCGGACCGCGCCAAGGAGCTCGTCATCTACGCCGGCCTCGCCGTGGGTGGCGCGCAAGACGGCGAGCCGGGCATCTGGCTGCTCGCCAGCTGCGCACTGGCGCTGCTGGCTCTGCGCCACCAGACCGACTTCGCGTACGCCGCCCAGCACGGACCCGATCCTGGTGCGCCGGGCGCGGAGAGCGGCTGGACCGTCGGCGTCACGGGCCAGGTGGGCCTTGCAGGGGTTCGCACCGCCGCGACGCTCGAGCGGTCGTGGCTGCGCTGGATCAAGCGCATCATCGTGCTGCCGATCGGCGAGCGGTTCGCACTGATCTCGATCACGGCCGCGGTCGCCGGTCCACGCACGACCTTCGTCGCCCTGCTCGGGTGGGGCGGCGTGGCGGCCGTCTACATGGTCACGGGCCGCATCCTGCGGTCGCTCGCCGACGCGGACGGGTCCGGCCGGATTGGCTCCGACGACCGACGAGGCGGCCGCGGGCGAGGTGGCGAGATGACCGCGGCGCTCACCTCCCACCGCGACGACGGTCCCCTCGCGCGTGCGCTGGGGCGCCTCGCGCCAGACCGACTGCCGCCCGTGTGGACGACCGTCATCGGCTGCACGGCGCTCGCCAACGGCCTCGCCGTCGACGGCGCCCGCACCTCGACCAGCTCAGCCGTCGGCGTCGGCGTGTTCGTCCTGCTCGGTGCGCTGTCCGCAGGAGGTCGTGGACACGGCCACCTGCGCTGGGCCGTGCCGCCGCTGCTGCACGCCGGGGAGTACGGGACGCTGATCGTCCTGGCGTGGCGGACCGGCATGCCGCCCGCCGCGTTCGCGCTGCTCGCAGCCGTCGCGGCCCACCACTACGACCTGGCGTACCGGCGGGGGCCAGCACCGGCACCGAGGCCGGTCGACCTGCTGGCCGGCGGCTGGGAGGGGCGCACACTGGCGCTCATGGTCGCGTCACTGGCCGGGCTGGTCGGCGGTGTCAGCCTCACCCTCGCCCTGTGGGTCGCCCTGCTCGTGGTGGTCTCGGCCACGCAGCGGGTCCGCGCCCTTGCGCAGGATGGTCTGACGACGCACGGGCGGACGCCGTGAAGGTCGGCTGCGTGATCCTCACCATGGGCGACCGGCCCGACGAGCTGGCCCGCGCGGTCGCGTCGGTGACGGGACAACGTGACGTCGACGTCGACTGCCTGGTTGTCGTCAACGCCGCTGAGCCACTCGCCGCACCCCCGGACGCCCGCGTCCACGTCGCAGGGCGGAACCTCGGCATCCCCGGCGGCCGCAACGACGGCGCACGGCTCGTGGCGGGCGATCTGCTGCTGTTCCTCGACGACGACGCGTCACTCGCCGACGATCGCCTGCTCGCGACGGCGGTCCGGTGCTTCACCGCCGAGTCCCGGCTGGGCATCGTGTCGCTGCGCATCGTCGATCCCGACGGCCAGCCAACGGCCCGACGCCACGTCCCGCGGCTGCGCGTCGGCGACCCCGGCGTCGGCTCCGAGGTCACGACGTTCCTGGGCGGCGCCTCGATCATCCGGCGCGCCGTCTTCGACGAGGTCGGATGGCTACCCGACGACTTCGAGTACGCGCACGAGGAGACGAGCCTGGCGTGGCGGGCGCTCGACGCAGGGTGGCACATCCGCTACGCCGGCGACCTGATCGTCCACCACCCGGCCATGACCCCGGTGCGCCACGCCCGGTACCACTACCTGACGGCACGCAACCGGGTGCTGCTGGCCCGCCGCCACCTTCCCTGGGCGGTGGCGGCGGTCTACCTGACGTTGTGGACTGCGCTGACGCTGGTGCGTGGCGGCCGGGACGGGCTCGAGCCGTCGCTGCGAGGCTTCATCGACGGCTTCAGGCATCCGCGTGGGCCGCGGGCCCCGATGTCATGGCGGACCGTCGCTCGCATGACGCGCCTCGGGCGTCCTCCCATCCTGTGAGTGCTCGAGGCAGCGATCACGTCCCCGGCGTCTGCCCGGATCTTCGACCGACCCACCGCGGACGTGACCGCCGCCCCTCGCAGGCCAGGAACGGCAGGAGACACACGACATGAGCGCGTCACGACAGCGCGTAGGGGCAGAGCTTCGGCCGATCATCATCGTGGGTTGCCCGCGTTCGGGCACCACGCTGTTGCAGCTCATGCTGCATTCCCATCCCCGCATCGCGATCCCGCCGGAGAACCGCTTCGTGTTCCCGATCTACGCCCGGCGCCTGCGCTTCGGTGACCTCAGGCTGCGCCGCAACCGTGACCGGGTCGCGACGTTCATCATCAAGCGCCGCTGGATGCGCCTCGAGCACCTCGGCGTGGAGCCCGACGACCTGCGTCGCCGGATGCGTCAGGCCGACCCGACGATCGGGTCGCTGCTCGCGACGGTGTTCGAGGCGTATGCAGCACGGTTCGACAAGCCGCGATGGGGCGACAAGCGGCCCGCCTACATCGACCGGCTGGACATGGTGCTGCGGCTGTTCCCCGACGCGCAGATCATCCACATCATCCGCGACGGCCGTGACTGCGTCAGCTCGCTCAAGCGCATGCCGTGGTGGCGGAGATCCACGTACGCCGCGATCCGCACCTGGGTCGATGCCATCGAGAACGGCGAACGGGCCCGCGCGACGCTCGCCCCGGACCAGTACACCGAGGTGCGCTACGAGGACCTCATCGCCGACCCGGAGCCCGAGCTGCGCCGCCTGACGACCTGGCTCGGCGAGGACTTCGATCCTGCGATGCTCGAGCCGCACCGGGTCTCGCGTGTAGCCGTGCCGGAGGGCAAGACCTGGCACCGCAACACGCGCCGGGAGGTCAACGCGAGTGCCGTGCAGCGGTGGGCGTCTGACCTCGAACCATGGGAGCTGCGCCTGATGGAGGCGGTGGCCGGCGACCGGCTTCGCCGGTACGGCTACGAGCTGTCGCACGGGAGCCGACCCGCGCCGCCAGCTGTCCACCTCGCGCGGTACGCCGACGAGGTGCTGCGCCGCAGGCTGTGGTCGGCGCGACGACGCCGCCGCGACCGCATCATGGAGCGCCGCTATGGCTGGCCGGTGGCGGCCGCCGCGTCAGACCGCGCGACCGCCGACGTGTCCTAGAGCAAAGGGTCGTCGAGGACAGGCCTGCGAGCGCTGGATGCCGGGCGCTCCCCGGTCGGCATCGGCCTGGTGCGCGAGCGAAGGCGCCGGCCTTGCCGAGGGACACGCTCGGGGGCCGAAGGACACGTTCGAGCATGTCACTCGCGTGCCGGCAGTGTCCCTCGGCGCGAACCGGTGCCCGGCTACGGGCCGACCGTGTCGACCTCGCCCGCCGCGGTCACCGACGAGACGTGCGCCGGCTCCTCCGGCAGCTTCGGGCGGGGTGGCGGGACCTGCTCACCGAGGAACACGCGACGCACGGTGCGCTCCGCGGCGTTGCCGTCGTCGAACATGCAGAAGCGCGCGCGGAAGCGGTGCAGCAGGCGGTCTGCGTCGGCCGATTTGTAGGACCGCGACCTGAAGATCTCGATCAGCTCGTCCTCGGTCGTGGCCAGCGCACCCGGCGGTTCGGCCATGAGGTCGAAGTTGACCCCGCGCACGACCTTGTAGATGTCCCAGTCGTGGGCGTAGATGATGATCGGCCGGCCGAGGTTGGCGTAGTCGAACATGACCGACGAGTAGTCGGTGATCAGCATGTCCGACGCCAGGAGGACCTCCGCGGTCTCGGGATGGTGCGAGACGTCGATCAGCTTGCCGGTGCGCACCAACCGCCGGATCGTGTCGTTCTGCGCCTCGTCGTCGTAGAAGTAGTGCGCACGGAGGAGGACGACGTGCTCATCGCTGATCTCGCCGCACAGCCGCTCGAGATCGAGCTGCAGGCTGAAGCTCGTCTGGTAGTCACGGAAGGTCGGCGCGTACAGCACGGCGATCCGCCCCTCGGGGATGCCGAGCTCCCTGCGCAGCCGGGCGATCTCCTCCGGATCCGGATCGTGCAGCCAGTCGTTGCGCGGGTAGCCGTACTCCAGCATCTCGTAGTCACAGGGGAAGTCACGCTTCCAGACCTCGGTCGAGAAGCGGTTCATCGAAAGGGTGTAGTCCCACCGGTCGGCGCGCTCGAGCAGCTTGGCGAAGTTCATGCGCTTGGCTGCGACGGGGAACTCGCGCAGCTTGACACCCATGGTCTTCAGGGGCGTGCCGTGCTGCGTCTCCAGGTGGATCTGCCCCCGCCGCTTGATCATGAAGTTGGGGAAGTTGACGTTGTTGACGAAGTACTTGGCACGCGCGAGCACGCGGTAGTACTCGATCGATCCCTCGATGACGTACGGCACCCCCGGGGGCAGCCGATCGGTCACGTCGCCCTGCAGGACCCACACGCCGCGGATGTGCGGGGCGAGCTCGCGCATCTTCTCGTAGATGGCGCGCGGGTTGCAGGTGTAGCCGCGGTACCAGTAGGCGGCGAAGACCGCGAGGTTCTCGTCGATCGGCTCGCGCAGGAACAGCCGGTAGCGCGCGAGGCGGTAGTTGATGATCGACTGCCGGACGAACTTGCGCAGCCGCGCGACGGCCTTCCGCCCGCGGGAGCGAACCGTCAGGCGCACGCCGTTCGCGGTCTTGAAGGCCTGGAAGGCGGTGTACGCGTCGCGCTTGAGCATGTCGTACTTGAGACGCTCCTCCAGCGACGCCGGCGGCTCGAAGCCAGGTGGCTCGTACCGCGCGTAGTGCGCAGCGACGTCGTGGAAGAACTCCGCGCGGTCCTCCTGGCGGACCCGCCTGCCGGTCTGGGCCAGGATGATGAGGTAGTGCCAGATCATGCGCTCGAACATGGCGGGTCGGAACTCGTCGAGCTCTGGGTGCGCGTCCATGAACGCGAAGATGTTCTCGTACTTGTCGAACACCTCGAAGTGGCGGCGCCCGGGCGTCTTCGTGATCGCACCCGTGCGGCGCTGGCGGTAGAAGTAGCAGACGCGGTCGAGCAGGCTGATCCGCTCGGCGGCCATGAGCACCGGATAGGTGACCGGCAGGTCTTCGTAGTACCCGGGCATGAAGCGTTGTCCGAGGTCACGGAGGAACGCCGTGCGGTAGGCCTTGTTCCACGCCACCATCAGCAGGTGCATGACGTCGGGGCGCTCGCGCAGCGTGAAGACCGTCGGGCCCGGCTCGCTGAGGATCTCCTGCCTTACGTTGCGCTGGACCCTGCCGTTCCAGTATGCGCGGGCGTGGTTGAAGAACATGACGTCGGGCGTCGTCTTCTCGAGCCGCCGGACGATGACCTCGAGGCTGTTGCCCTCGAGCCAGTCGTCACTGTCGATGAACATGACGTACTCGCCACGGGCACGCTCAAGTCCGACGTTACGGGCATTGCCCAGGCCCGCGTTCCGTTCGAGCATCACCGGGATCACCCGGTCGTCGCCCTGTGCGTACTCCTCGACGATGCGCGGCGAGTTGTCGGTCGACGCGTCGTTGACCGCGATGACCTCGATGTCGGTGAAGCGCTGGTCGAGGATCGAGTCGAAGCACTGCCGCAGGTACGGCTCGACGTTGTAGATGGCGACGACGAGGGTCAGCTTCGGCGCCCCGGACCGGTCGGCGGTCGCGGGTTCAGAGGCGACGTCGGCTTCGTGGTCCCCCCGGCGCGGCTCGGACACTGCTCGAGCCCCGTTCGAATCCACGTGCAGCAACCTCCTGAAGCTGAGGTGAGTTGGTGATGCCGCCGATCGGCGCACCGGAAAGCATGTGGACGTCGGGCCCACAGATCCTCCGCAGCTTATCAGCGCGTGGTTACCGCTTCCTCGATCCCGCTGTAACCGGACGGACACGCGCGCCGGACGCACGTCACCCACGGGGAGGCCGTGTGACGTCCCGCTGGGCGTTTGCGGCACCTCCCTCGCCCGGCGTAGGCTTCCACACCGCTCATGCCTCTCCCTCTCACTGTGCCGTCATCCGTGCGACACCCTGTCAGGTCTGCAGTTTCGGGCGTGGTCGAACGCGCCGCGGTCCTGCGCACCGATGACCGTCCCGTGTTCGTGGGCGGCTGCCCGCGCAGTGGCACCACGCTGCTCCGGTCGATGCTCAACGCGCATCCCGTCCTGGCGCTCCCGCGCGAGACCCACTTCGTGGTCGAGTCCTACCGCCAGCGGACGACGTTCGGCGATCTGCGCGACGCCGACAACCGCAGGCGCCTCGCCAAGTGGATCGTCACGCGCAAGCGGACGCAGTTCGACCGCCTCGAGCTGCCACGCGACGAGGCCATCCAGGCGCTGTCGAACGCGTCACCCACCGTCGGCTCGCTCGTCGGCACCGCGCTGAAGCTGTTCGCCGAACGCTTCGACAAGCCGCGCTGGGGTGACAAGCGGCCGAAGTACGTGCAGGAGCTGCCCGCGATCCTCGACATGTTCCCGGACGCGCAGTTCGTCGGGATCGTCCGTGACCCGCGTGCAGTCGTGGCGTCGATGAAGAAGCTGGGCTGGCTCGACAGCTGGTACGACGGCACGGTCGCCGGCGCCGTCGACCGCTGGCTGTACTCGGTCAGGGCCGGGCGGCAGGCACTGCGTCGCTACCGCGACGACCAGTTCCTGGAGATCCGCTACGAGGACCTGGTCGACGATCCCGCGGGCGTGCTCAGCCACATGTGCACCTTCCTCGGGCTGTCCCACGACGGGCTCGACGCGATGCTGCAGTTCCACCGTGGCGACACCGACATCCCCACACCGCAGCGCTCCAAGTACCACCCGAAGCTGATGCAGCCGGTGACCCACGCCGCCCTGCAGTCGTGGAACAGCGTGCTGACCCTCGAGGAGGTCGCGTTCATCGAGCAGACCACCAGCCGGGAGATGGCCCACTACGGCTACGAGCCCCGCCGCACGGGCGTGGCGATCCCCGACGAGCTGTTCGACAGCTACGCCAACTTCCGCCAGCGGTGGAAGGCTCTGCCCGGCCTCGGCCAGGGACGCGCGCACGACGACCACCCGGTCGCGGCCCGGTTGACCACCGCGCAGGTCCGCCGGCACGCCGTCCTGCACCGGCTCGGGCTGGAGCGGTAGATCGCCTCCGCTCCCCTGGATCGGGGGTCACATACCCGCGCTGCCGCGGTGAGGGTCACCGCCCACGGCCGCCCGTCAGGTCGGCCGGACGGCCCCCCGGGTGTACGAGCGAGACGCGTTGACCTCGCAGCTGTCGGCCAGCACCTTGCGCGCGTCCTCGAACGCCATCCACGCCCTGTCCATGAGCTCGCCGGGGATGTCGACCTCGTCGTAGTCGACACGGTCGCGCACGATGCGACCGGAGTTGATGAACTTCGACGGGTCACCGAACTTCGGTCTGCCCGTATACTCGAACGCCTCGTAGGTGGATCGCAGCGGCTGCTTGAGCTCGAGGAACGACCCGAACGCGTCGAGCAGCGCGGGCGTGTCGTCGATCAGCTGGTCGGCCTCGAAGAACAGGCTGCGCCGCGGCTTGGCGGCTGCGAGCTCGGTCAGCCGGCCCAGCCGGCGGGCGTAGTAGTCGACGACGCGGTCGGGCCGGCTCTTCCAGTCCGGCTTCTTGCGCTTGCGCCCCATCGCGATGATGCTGCGGATCGACTTCTCGGGCTCACGGATGGTGAACAGCATGACGATGTCGTCGCGCGCCAGCATCTGGTCGCCGATCTCGTAGTTGAACAGCAGCTTGTCGAGCAGGTACTGCCCTGAGTGCAGTTGCTCGCCGGTCAGCTCCCGGACCCGCATCGTCAGCTTGAACAGGTCGAGGCTGGTCGTGTACGACTCGTGCATCTCGACGTAGCCGGCGACCTCGGGGTTGCTGTTGAGGATGTGGCACAGCAGCGACGAGTAGCTGCGCATGTGGCTCATGATGAACAGGTACCGCCGGGGTGCGGCCAGCTCGAAGGCCAGCCGCATGCGGCCGAGCCACTCCTTGGGCGCGCTGCGCAGGTGGTGGAGGTCCATGGTCTCGCAATCGTGGGAGCGTCGCTGGCGGCGCGGGGAATGCTAGCATCGGGCGACCGCCGGACGATCCCCGTGCACGGACCGCCGCGGCCGCGGTGCGCGGCCCGCACCCATCCGACGGTACAGTGCGATGGTGGTGTCGAGGCGGCCGGCATCGCCCCGTCGTCGATCCGCAGGGAGCGCAGAACCGGTGTCGAAAGCCGAGCTGCTCGAACGTGAGCTGTTCGAGTCCCTCGAACCAGATGCTCCAGACATCCCCGCCGACCCGGTCGGGGCGTGGCCCCGCCTGCGACGGATCGGTGCGCGCGACTCCCTGGTCACGTACGTGCGCGACCTGTGGCGTTGGCGCAACTTCATCATCACCGTGCCGCTCAACGACCTGCGGGCGCAGAACCAGGACACGGTGCTCGGCCAGCTGTGGCACCTGCTCAACCCGCTCCTGCTGACCGGCATCTACTACATGATCTTCGGCGTGATCCTGGGCATCTCACGGGGTGGCGTCGACAACTACGTGGCGTTCCTGATCATCGGCGTCATCACCTTCAACTACGCGCGCACGGCGATGCGCACGGGCGCCAGCATCATCGTGCGCAACCGCCAGCTCGTGCAGAACATCAGCTTCCCGAGAGCGGCGCTGCCGCTGTCGGCGCTGATCGAGGAAGGTATCTCGCACACCTTCGCGCTCGCAGTGATGTTCGTGGTCGTGGTGACCACCGGCGTGCGGCCGTCGGCGACGTGGCTGCTGGTCGTGCCGATCGTCATCCTGCAGACCTTCATGAACCTCGGCTTCGCGATGTTCGTCGCGCGGTTCACGTTCCACTTCCGCGACACACAGCAGTTCCTGCCGTACATGCTGCGGATCCTGTTCTACGTGTCGGGCGTCCTGATCCCGCTCGACGGTCGCTTCGCCGACATGCCGCGCGCGCTGACGTTTCTCCGCATCAACCCGATCTACGTGGTCATCGACATCTCGCGCGACGCCTTCATGTACCACCAGATCAACCCGTCCCAGTGGTGGCTGGCGATCGCGTGGACCACTGTCCTGTTCGTCGGCGGCTTCCTGTACTTCCGCGCCGCGGAGAGCGAGTACGGCCTTGTCTGAGACCACGATCCGGGCCACGGAGCAGACACCCGTGACGTCGCCGCGCACCGGGCCGGCCGACGTCGCGCCGTCGGTCGTGGCCGACCACCTGTCGGTCACCTACAGGATCCAGACCGACAAGCGTCGCGAACTGCGACGCGTGCTGGTCGGGCAGCAGAGCCGTCGGCGTCGCATGCGCACCGTCGAGGCCGTTCGCGACGTCAGCTTCGTCGTCCGCCCGGGCGAGTCGATCGGGATCATCGGCCACAACGGATCGGGCAAGAGCACGCTGCTCCGGGCGATCGCCGGGCTCCAGCCGGCCACCGACGGGCGCGTCTTCGCCAGCTCGCGCCCGGTGCTGCTCGGTGTCAACGCGGCGCTCGACGGCGACGTGTCCGGCCACGGCAACGTCTACCTCGGCGGGACCGCGCTGGGGTTCAGCAGGGCCGAGCTCCACGAGCGGGTCGACGAGATCCTCGAGACCGCGGGCCTGACCGACTTCGCCGACATGCCGCTGCGGGCGTACTCGTCAGGCATGAAGGCCCGCCTCGGATTCGCGATCGCCACCGCCACGACTCCGGACATCCTGCTGATCGACGAGTCGCTCGGCGTGGGTGACGAGGAGTTCAGGTATCAGAGCGAAGACCGCATCCACGAGATGCTGGCCGCGTCGGGCACCGTGTTCATCGTCAGCCACAAGGCCGCCGCCATCGTCAAGATGTGCTCGCGCGTGCTCTGGCTGGACCACGGCCGACTGGTCGCCGACGGCGAGCCCGAGGAGATCGTCAAGGCGTACCGCAAGCTGATGCGCGCGCGCCGCAAGGAGCGACGGGGCGGCGGCGGTGGCCGTGGGAGGCAGGGACGCGGCCGCAAGCCCCGACGCCGCCCACAGCAGAACTGAGCTCGACACGGATGGGTTCCGTGTGGTGACCAAACAGCGAGACCGACTCGTCCACCAGCTGCGCTACGCCATGGCGCACCCCGATCGCGTGCTCCCACACGTCCGGCGGCTGGCACGCAACATGGGCCTCGGCATCCGCAACCGCGACCACGTCAGCTTCTACCGTGAGGTGATGCGGCAGAACGTCGCCGACGACCCCGACCTGGCCGTCGGCAGCGCGTCGCGCCGCCGCTGGCTCGAGCTGGGACGTGACCAGTTCGACTATCTGGTCGCCAACGGCCTGCGTCCCGACCACCGTCTCCTCGAGATCGGTTGCGGCAACCTGCGCGGTGGCTGGCGGTTCATCGACCACCTCGACGCCGGCAACTACACCGGCATCGACATCTCGCCCGACGTGCTGTTCGCCGCCCAGCAGACGCTCGTCGAGTTCTCGCTGCAGGACAAGCTGCCGCGCCTGACACCCGTGCAGGACCTGACGCTGTCGTGGCTGCCGTCCGCCGGCTTCGACGTGGTGCACGCGCACAGCGTGTTCTCCCACTGCCCGCTGGACGTCATCGAGGAGTGCTTCGCCAACGTCGGCCGGGTGATGGCGCCGGACGCGTTCTTCGACTTCACGTTCAACGCGACGGACGGGCGTGAGCACCAGGTGCTGAGGGAGGACTACTACTACCGCCCCGACGACCTCATCGAGCTCGCCGCACGTTGCGGGTTCACAGCCGAGCTACGAGAGGACTGGGACGCCAACGCGCAGGCCAAGATGCGGCTGCGCGCCGCGACCACCTAGGGTCCGACTCCGGTCCCGCCCGGCACTCGGTCCCAGCTACCCCGGTCGCCGTGCCGCAGGCTCCCTGCGCCGGTGGGAGTCGAGCGTCACCGAGACGACCAGGCGAACGACAGATCCGAGAGGCGGACCCTAATGCCGGACCGCGGTCGCGAGGATCGACGAGCCGAACGGTAGGTCGCCGAACCGCAGCAGCCACGCGTCGACCTTCGTGCACCGCACCAGCATCCGCTCGACCGACGACGGCAGCGCGTCGACCGCGACGCGCTGCACGGGCCTATCGAACAGGCGCTCCCGGAGCCTGTCAGCGGCGAAGAACGGGAACGTCGACGCGAACGCATGGGTCACGCGGGCCGGCGCGAACCCCGCGGCCGTGAGTGCCGCGACGAGGCGGCGACGGGTGTACCGCCGGTGGTGGCCGGCCGCGACGTCGTGGGACGACCACGCCCACCGGTAGGCGGGCACCGACAGGAGCAGGCGGCCACCGGGCCGCACGACCCGATGCAGCTCGGCGAGCAGCGCGGACTCGGCCTGGAAGTGCTCGATGACGTCGAAGGCCGAGACCGCGTCGAGGACACCGTCGGCGAAGGGCAGGGCCATCGCCGACGCACACACCCCGCCCCGTGGCAGGACGGCCGGGTCGATGTCCAGAGGGATGCGACGCGCACGGGCCCCGAGCCAGCCGACGCTCGGCCCGTCGGCACTGCCGATATCCACGACGACTCCACCGTCGGGCACCGAGGCGCCGAGTGCGACCTCCAGCAGGTCGGCCCGCGCGACATACCACCAGTAGGTGGCGTTGACCAGCGAGCCGGACGAGGGGGCGGGACGGGTCATCCTGCCCGCCGCGTCGACGCGCTCATGGACGCGGGCCGACGTCGGCACGGCCACGTCCGCCGTGGCGCTCGACGACGTGGTACGGCACGCGCGAGCTCGTCTGGTTGAGCGTCCGCACGACGTACTCACCCAGCATCGACAGCATCATGATCGTCACGCCGTTGAAGAACGACAGCAGCACGACCAGCGACGTCCACCCGGGGACCCGGGTCTGACCGGTGATTCCGAGGACCAGGTACACGCCGCCCACGAGGAAGGCGAGCAGCGCGACGACAGCACCGATCGCCGCAGACAGCCGCAGTGGGAACGCCGAGTAGCTGAACAGGATCGTCAGCACGAGCCGGGCGATGCGCGCGGGCGTGTAGTTGCTGTTCCCGGTCGCCCGCGGAACGTGCTCGACAGTCGCGTTGCCGCGGTTGTGGGAGTACAACAGCGCGAGCCCCGTCATGTAGGGGTACGCGGAGTGGTCCGCGCAGATGCGGTCGACCACGTCGCGCCGCAGCAGCCGGAAGTTCGAGACCTCCAGGTCCCGGGGCTGTCCGAAGACCCGACGATTGATCATCCCGATGGCGCGGCTGCCTACGCGTCGGTGCCGGGCAGCGTGCTTCCGAGCGAACGCGCCGAACACGACGTCGCGATCGTGCGCCGCCGCCTCCTCCATGAGGGCGATGATCTCCTCAGGCGGGTTCTGCAGGTCATCGTCCATGGTGACGACCCATTCACCACGCGCCTGCCGCAACCCGCACAGGTTGGCGTTGTGCTGACCGTAGTTGCGGAGCAGGTTCAGCACGACGAGGTGCGGCTGGTCGGCCGTCTTGCGCCTGAGCACCTCCCAGCTGTCGTCCCGACTCCCGTCGTTGACGCAGACGATCTCGAACGCGAGGCCGTGCCGCTGGAAGAAGGCCACCGTGCGGTCGATCGTCGCGCCGATGATGTCGCCGCTGTTGAAGACCGGGATGACGACGCTGAACAGCGCGCCACGCATCTGGGTCGGCACGCGGGTGCGCGGATCGACATCGGCCCCACCGACATGCTCGACGGACCCGGGGCCGTCCCGGCTCGTTCGTGTCATTCCCACACCCCGTCATGTCGCTCGTGCGCGGTGTCCTGGCGCTGTCGTACTGGCCGGGCGCCGCCCCGACAGCCGTGCGCGGCCCAAGGGGTCCGGCTGCCACGACAGTGCCCGGCCCGGACCGCCACCCACCACCTGTGCGGCCGATGGTACGTGAGATCGACCGTCGTCACGACCCTCGTCCCGGCACGTCGTCCGATCGAGCGGAGGGGTCACGCAACCCAACGCCGTCGGACGGATCGCCCAGTCGGTCTGGAGCGAGCGCCGGCAGCCACCGACGGTACGTGCGCCGGATGAGGCTGGCGGCACCCTG
>DATHVN010000025.1 GCA_035461305.1 Euzebyales bacterium
CGTCATCGGCCTCGAGGAACCGTCCACACGACATGCAGACACTGTCCAACCAGCAGGCGTCGTCACCCATCCCCCTCACGGTACCGCGCACCGAGGATGCGGACCACCACGGGCGAGACCATCCGGAACGGTAGATTGAACAGCGGAACTATCAAGCGCACGGCACCGTAGAACCTGGCGTGAAGGGACGACGCTGGACCCCGACGTCCGGATGCACCGCGCGCTCGGCGACGAGAACCGCACCCACCTGATGCGGATCTGCGCGGAACGACCGACCCACTGGACGCGCACGAGCTCGCCCGCCAGCTGGGCCTGCACCTGACGACGGTCCGCGCGCACCTCTCCGTGCTCGTGGACGCGGGACTCGTGGTCTCTCACACCGAGGATCGCACCACGCCGGGCAGGCCGCGCCACCTCTTACCGAGCGGCCACCGGCGGCGTCGTCGCGACCGATCAACGGCTACCGCCTGCTCGCGGAGATGCTGGCAAGCCACCTGACGGCACCAGCGCCGACCCCGGCACGCCATCACGGGACGCGCGTGGGGCCTCATCCAGGGCGCCCTGGAGACGCTCGGAGCGCCGCTGGAGGCACGCGACCTGAACCGTTCGTGGGCCATCGCTGTGCGTCGCCCACGTCACGGCCACAGCGACGGATCCGGCGGCAGCTGACACAGGTCGCCGTCCATCCCGAGAGGCCGGTGCGGATGTCGACCAGCGTCGGTGGTGATTCGTGACCGGACCACCATGCGCGTCATGCACCGACGTTGACACCTCGGCTACGCTTGCGCGGGGGCTGGTCCGCCCGAGCGATGCGGGATGTAGCGATGGCGCCGTCACCCGACTACGTGTACTCCGCCGAATGGAGTCGGATCCTCGAGCACGGGGATCACTTCCTGCCGTACCGCCGGGTGCTGCGCCGGTTGCCGGCGGATCCCCGGTGCGAGTTGTGCCGCGCGCCATTCGCGGGCGTCGGCGGGGCGTTCGTTCGCGCGGTGAAGGGCATCAGGCCCTCGACGCTCAACCCCCGGTTCTGCAACGATTGCGAACTGCTCGGTGACCAGTATCCGGGTGGCGCCGAGGCGGACGTGGCGATGCTGTTCGTCGACATCCGCGGCTCGACGACGCTCGCCGAGGGCTTGACGCCATGGGACTTCTCGACCGTGATCGATCGCTTCTACCGCGCCGCGACGGATGTGCTGGTCGACGCCGGCGCGCTGATCGAGAAGCTGATCGGCGACGAGGTCACGGCGATCTTCGCGCCGGGCTTCGCCGGCAGGCATTACGTCCGCAGGGCGATCGAGGCGGGGGCACGCCTCCTGGAGTTCGGCGACACGGCCGACGACGACCACCTTGGCGTGCCGCTCGGTGTGGGCGTTCATGCAGGCCGCGCGTTCGTCGGTGCCGTCGGATCATCCGGGCGGATGACGACGATCTCGGCGCTCGGCGACATGGTCAACGTGGCCGCGCGCCTGGTCTCGCTGGCGGGGCCGGGCGAGATGCTCGTCAGCGACGGCGCGTACGCTGCGGCGGGCCTCGACGATCACCGCCATCCCGCACGCCGTCTGGAGCTGAAGGGCCGCACGACACCCGTCGGTGTGCGGGTGCTGACGGTCGCGACCTCCGGCTGACACCGTGACGCATGCGGGTGGCACCGGTCAGCGTGCGGGCGGTGCCGGGTGAACCGCATCGCCAAGGCGCTCGGCGTCCGTCCTGGCGACGTGGGGGTGCTGACCTGGCTGGTCGCGCTCTTCGCCGCCACGCAGGCCGGCCACGGCCTCGGCTCGAACACCGGTGACGCGCTGCTGTTCGTTCGGTTCGGCGTCGACGCGCTGCCGCCGATGATCGCCCTGTCGGGCGTCACGATCATGCTCGCAACCGTCGGCTACGCGGCCGCGATGAGCAGAGTGGGACTGGCGCGGCTGCTCCCACCGGTCGCGTGGGCTCTGGCAGTGGTGCTGCTCATCGAGCGGGCCGCCGTCACGACCGGCCGGCCCATGATCTACGCCGTCATCTGGCTGACCGAACAGGTCGTCGTGCTCGTGACGTTCACGATGATGTGGAGTGCGGCCGGCGACGCGTGCGACACGCGGCAGGCCAAGCGCCTGTTCCCGCTGCTGGCCAGCGCGGGTATCACCGGTGGCTTCGTTGGCAACATGCTGACCGGACCGCTGGCCTCGACCATCGGCACGGCCAACCTGCTCGTGGTCCACGCCGTGCTGCTGGTCGGCGTCGGGTTCCTGGTCCGCGAGGTCGCCGCGCGGTTCTTCACGGGCCGGACGACGGCGAAGACCGGCGCGCTCGACGAGCTGCGCGCGGGCCTGCGGGCCACCCATGGGTCTCCGTTGTTCCGCCTGACGGCGGTCGCCGGGTTCAGCTCCTCACTGCTGTTCTTCCTGGTCGTCGTCCCGTTCGCCGAGGTCGTCACGGCCAGCTTCGAAGGCGACGCCGCCGTCGCGGCGTTCCTCGGCTACTTCTCCGCCGCGTCGACCGCGGCCTCCCTCCTCGTGTCGCTCTTCGTGACGAACCGCCTGCTCCGTGGCCTCGGCGTCGTCGGCGCCGTGATGATCGTGCCCGTGGTGTACGGCCTGGGCTTCGCGTTGTGGACCGTGTCGTTCACCCTCACCACGGCAGTGCTGGTGCGCGGGGCGCAGTGGATCGCCGTCAACGCCATCGGCGGCACCGCGTGGCAGGCGTTGTTCAACGTCGTGCGACCACCGGTGCGCGGGCAGGTGATGGCGTTCATCACCGCCGTGCCGACCCAGCTCGGCGTCGTCGCCGCCGGCGTGGCACTGACGCTGGGCATCGCCGATCTGCCGATCCGGTGGTTGTCGCTGCTCGGCGCCGCTGCTGCAGTGGCGACGACCCTGGTCGTGCGCCGGATGCGTCCGGCCTACGTCGGCGATCTGCTCGTCGTGCTGCGCTCCGGCCTGGGTGACGTGTTCAGCGTTGCCTCACGCAGCCCGCGCCACGTCGTCGCCGGACGCGACGCGCTGCGTGCGCTGCACGCGGCGATCACCGACGCGCAGCCCGCACGGCGCCGGATGGCCGTGCAGCTGCTGCGCCTCGTCGACGTGCCACCGCCCGACCTGCTGCTGCAGGCGGCCACCGATGACGATCCTGACGTCCGGGCGCTGGCGATCGACCAGCTGGCGGAGCTCGATGACCCGCGCGCCGGGGCGGCAGTGACGGCGGCCCTTGATGACGCGGACGGGCGGGTGCGGCGTGCCGCCCTGCGGGCCGTCGGCCGATCCAGGCGCGACGACGTCGCAGCGACAACTGCGCTGCACGACCCGGATCCGCTCGTGCGGGCCACGGCCGCGACCGTGGTCCGTGGCGACGACGGTCGGCGGGTCCTGGTCGATCTGCTCGGATCATCGGTGCAGCGCGACATGCTCGCCGCACTCGACGCCGCGACCGAGTGGTCCGAGGCCCCGGTGCGGTCGATCCTCGAGCAGCTGACCGCCGACCAGCGATCGGACGTCCGGCTCCGGGCGGCGACGGCGCTGGCCGCCCGCGCGGACGTCCCAGTGGCGGTGCTGCCACTGCTCGACGATCCGCGGCAGAAGGTGCGCGACGGTGTCGCCGATCTGCTCCGCGGCCGCACCGAGTGCATCGAGGCGCTCACGGCGGTGCTGCGGGAGGGGTCGGAGCGCGCCCAGGTCGCCGCGGTGCGCGCGTTGCGCGACCAGCAGGCCGCCGACGACGCCGTCATCGCCTGGGCAATCGAACGGGCCCGCCGTGCCGAGACCGTGCGCCGCTACCGTGCGGAGCTGCCGTCGGTCATCACCGTGCCGACGCCGAGCCGGACGTACCTCGACCGTGTGCTCGTCCAGCGCGAGTGGCAGGCGTTGCACGGCGTGCTCGCCGCCGTCGAGGGTCTCACCGGCGGCGAGGCGGCGCAGCTGCTGACACGAGGTGTCCGCACCGGTGACCCCCATTTGCGCGCCCAGGCCGTCGAGGCCATCGACAGCCTCGCCGGCCGGCCGCTGACGCAGCGGGTTCTCCCACTGCTCGAGGACGAGCCGGTGGCCGGATCGCCGACCGGCGACATCACGGTGTGGCGCGTGCTCGACGATCCCGACGAGTGGCTGCGCGCCCTGGCCGTACGTGCCGCGGTCGACCAGATGAGCGCGCTACGGTCCCTGGTGTCCGAGCACGCGCGTCGTGACCGCTCGCCACTGGTCGCCGGCGCCCTGGGCGCCGTCGAGGAGGCAACCGTGGCACCGTCCGGTCGGTCCGGCGACCTCATCGACACGATCCTGGCGCTGCAGCAGGTCCCGATGTTCTCAGACCTGCCGCCCGAGGACCTGCACCACGTCGCGGAGCACTGCGTCGAGCGCGCGTACGCGCTGGACGAGGTGATCTACCGCCAGGGTGACCTCGGCGACGAGATGCTCATCGTGACCCGCGGCCGGGTGCGCATCAGCCGCACGGTCGACGGGACGACCGAGGTCCTGCGCCGGTACGGGCCGGGCGACCACGTCGGCGAGCTGTCCCTGTTGCGCGGTCGCCCACGCGTCGCCGACGTGATCGCCGACGCCGGTGGCACGGAGGGCCTGTCGCTGGATGCCACGGCGTTCCGGGCGATCATCGACGACAGGCCCGAGGTCGCGATGGCGATGCTGGCGACCCTCGCCGAGCGCCTCGGTACGAGCTGACGGGGGGCCGGGATGAGCATGCGCCCGTCCGGTGAAGGGAAGCCCACCGCCGCGTGGAGAGCGACCCGTCGGTCAGCTACCGCCTGCTGGGCCGCGCTCCGCGCGGTCGCAGCGACGAGCACAGCACCATCACGGACGTGCTCCGGGTCGCGGGCGTGCTGGCGACCGCGCTGCTGACGCGGCGCCGACGCTGAGCAGGACCACGGCGTCCTCGACGGCGTCGAGCCCGTGCCGCGCCGCGGGGATGGCCACGAGGTCGCCGGGGCCCAGTTCGATGGCGTCCCGCCCACCGGCCGTCAACCGCACGACACCGCTGACCACTTGCAGCGTCGCGGCACCGGGGCTCTCGTGATCGGAGAGGGACTGGCCGGCGAGAAGCGCGAGCAGCGACTGCTTCAGTGGTGTGCCCGCGCCCGGGATCAGCGTCCGCCCTGCTCTTCGGGCCGATGAGGCCTGCGCGGTCTGCAGCAGCTCGGCTGCCGCACGCTGCAGGTTGACCGCCCCGTTCGGCTCTTCGTGCCCGCTCGACGTCTCGCCGACATCTCCCGACATCACGACTCCAGACTGTTCGCAGCACCTGTCTCCTTCATTGTGTGGCATGCCGCAGCTGCTTGCGACGTTGAGCGGGTCCGGCACGCTCGTAGTGACCACTCACAGCAGTGGACACGACAAGCCGAACCTCGGTATAAGAACGAGGCGTGTGGTGAGTACCAGAGCGCCAGGAGACATGGTGAGCGCCCGCATCGGCAACCCAGCGGAGGCAGGCGACCGAGCGGGCTGGGGAGCCCGTGACGCCGTCGCCGGAGCGCTCGCCGCGGGCGTCCTGATCGCGGCGATCTGGGCGGGTTCGCTCGGCTTCCGCTACTTCGACTCGGCACTGGTGGGCTACGCCGTCGCCATCACGGCGCTGACGTTCGCGATCGTGGCACGGTACGCGCGGTGGCTGAGGATGCCCGCCACCCGACGGTACTGGCGCCGTGGCTGGCGACTGTTCGCCTCGTTCGACAACTTCCGGCAGTTGCCCGATCTGCTGCCGCGCGCGATCGGCGGGCAACTTCTAGGACAGGGGTTCATCCGCCGCCGCGGCGTCGTCCGCTGGATCGCCCACCAGTGCCTGTTCTGGGGTGTGATGGGGGCGACGGCCATCACGTTCCCCCTGGTCTTCGGGTGGCTGGTGTTCCTCCTGGAGGCCGGCACGGAGGACATCTACCGCGTGTGGATGTTCGGGCTACCGACATTCACGTTCCACACCGACTCGTTCGTCGGGTGGTCGTTGTTCCACGCGCTCGACTACACGGCCGTCCTGGTCATCGTCGGATGTGCGATCTTCCTGTGGCGGCGGTTCCGTGACCGGGCCGTGGCAGCTGCGCAGCGCCTCGGCTACGACATGGTGCCGCTGCTCATGCTGCTGGTCATCTCGGTCACCGGCCTGCTGCTGACGGCATCGACGGTCTTCTTCGAAGGCGCCTACTACGGGTTCCTCGTGATCCTGCACATGGCTTCGGTGGTCGTGTCGCTGGTGTTCATCCCGTTCGGCAAGTTCTTCCACGTCGTCCAACGGCCCGCGTCCGTCGGGATCCAGCTCTACAGCGAGGTCAATGCGCAAGGCGACCGGCGGCCCTGCGGCCGGTGCGGGCAGCCGCTGGCACCACCGATGTTCGTCGAGGACCTGCAGGCGACGCTCGACGAGCTGGGTCAGGACTACCGGCTGCCGGCCGAGGGCGACGCGGGACACCTCACGGAGCTGTGTCCCCGGTGCAAGCGCGTCGTGCGGGGACAGGCCTACTTCGCCGTCAACGGCGGCAGCTTCGCGTCGCCGAACGCAGACACGGAGGCGGCGCGATGACTCGACGCAGGTTCGCGATGCCCACTCCTCCGGGGGTTGCCGACTTCCACGAGCAGGGCGCGGCGTCGGCCGGTGACTGGGAGACCGACAGGCCCGACGAGCGCTGGGTGCCGACGCACTGCAGCTTCTGTGGCGTGCAGTGCGGGATGTTCCTGCGTGTGGCCGGTGGGGAGGTCATCGGCGTCGAGCCTCGCATGGACACACACAACCGCGGCAAGCTGTGCCCGAAGGGCGTGGCCGCCTACCAGCAGATCGCCCACCCGGACCGTCTCACGCACCCGCTGGTGCGCGACGGTGGCCGGCTGCGACGGGCGGGCTGGGACGAGGCGATGGATCGTGTCGTCACCGGCATCCGCCGCATCCAGGAGGAGTCTGGCCCGGATGCTGTGGCGACCTACGGCGGGGCCTCGATGACGACCGAGAAGACCTACCTGCTCGGCAAGTTCGCACGCATCGGACTGGGCACGAAGCACACCGACTACAACGGTCGCATGTGCATGGTGTCGGCCGGCGCCGCCAACATGTCCGCCTTCGGTATCGATCGCACCGCGAACCCGATCAGCGACGTGGCCGACGCGGACGTGGCGCTGCTGATCGGCGCCAACGTGCCCGAGACGTTCCCGATCTTCATCCGTCACTTCTGGACGCTGATCGATCGGGGCGGCACGCTCATCTGCGTCGACCCGCGCGAGACCACACTGGCACGTGTGGCGCAGTTGCACCTGCCGGTTCGCCCCGGGACGGACGGGGCACTGCTCAACGCGATGCTCCACGTGATCGTCGCGGAGGACCTCGTCGACCATGCGTTCGTCGAGGCGCACACCGTGGGGTTCGACGACGCGGCCGCAGCGGTTGCCGACTGGACACCGGGCCGCGCATCGGTGGTCTGCGGCGTGCCCACCTCCCACATCGTCACAGCGGCGCGGCTGTACGGCCGGGCCGACAAGGCGATGATCAACCACGCGCGCGGCCTGGAGCACCAGGTCATGGGCACGCGCAACGTCCAGGCCGCCATCAACCTGTGCCTGGCGACGGGCAACCTCGGCCGGCCGGGCGCCGGCTACGGCACCATCACCGGCCAGGGCAACGGGCAGGGCGGCAGGGAGCACGGCCAGAAGTGCGATCAGCTGCCGGGCCAACGCAAGTTCGACGATCCGGGCGCGATCGAGCACACGGCGCAGGTCTGGGGTGTCGAACCGAAGGAGATCCCGGAGAAGGGCGTGCCGATCTTCGCCCAGCTGGACCTCATGGAGGCAGGCACGATCCGCGGCGTCCTCAACTTCTGCTCCAACCCGATCGTGTCGTGGCCGAACCATGCGCGCACGCACAAGATCCTCGAGGGCCTCGACCTGTACGTGGTCAGCGACCTGTTCCTGTCGGAGTCGGCGCTACTCGCCGACGTCGTTCTTCCCAGCGCGGCGTGGGCCGAGAGCGAGGGCGTCATCGCCAACAGCGACGCGCGGGTGCTCAAGATCAACAAGGCCGTGGACCCACCCGGCGAGGCCCGCACCGACATCGAGATCATCTGCGACATCGCCCACCGACTCGGGCGCGGTCCTATGCCGGCCCGCAGGCGGTGTTCGACGAGCTGCGGCACGCCTCGCGTGGGGGCCGCGCCGACTACTTCGGCATCACCTACGATCGGCTCGACGACCCGGCCGGCATCGCCTGGCCCTGTCCGAGGGAGGACCACCCGGGCACGCCGCGCCTGTTCGAGGACCTGCGCTTCGCCTTCCCCGACGGCAGAGCGCGCTTCAACGCGGTCGCCTACGAGCCACCCGCCGAGGAACCCGACGACGAGTACCCGTACCGGCTGACCACCGGGCGCGACGTCGCCCACTACCTGTCGGGCAACCAGACCCGCCGCCTGGGATACCTCACCGACCAGTCGCCGGCCCCGTGGGTGGAGGTGCACCCCGACACCGCCGCCACGCTCGGCATCAGCGAGGGCGATGCGGTACGCGTGACCACGCGCCGGGGGACGACCGTGCTGGCGGCCCGCGTCGTGCGCACCATCCGGCCGGACACGGTGTTCGTGCCGTACCACTGGGCCCCGCCGATCGCGGGCAACCAGCTCACGATCTCGCGCTTCGACCCCACCAGTGGCATCCCCAACTACAAGGCGTGCGCCGTCAAGATCGAGCGGTCGGCGGAGCCCGCCTTCCCCGTACCCCCGCCACCCGTCCCCGTCGAAGGGTCCGACGCATGACGATGGAACGGTCGATCTTCGTCGATCCCTCACGGTGCATCGGCTGCGGCGCGTGCGTCGCCGCCTGCCGCGAGTGCGACAGCCACCGCGGCAAGTCGATGATGAACCTGGACGTCATCGACCGCGGGACGTCGACCGCGGCGCTGCCCACGGTGTGCATGCACTGCGCCGACCCCGTCGCGCCGTGGCGCAGGTGTGCCCGGTGGACGCGATCCTCCAGACCGACGACGGCGTCGTCCACTCCCCGGACGTGTCGCGGTGCATCGGCTGCACGAACTGCGTCCATGCCTGCCCATGGGGCGTGCCCAAGTTCGACGTCGTCGAACAGCTCGCCTACAAGTGCAACCTGTGCTACGACCGCACGTCGGTGGGGCTCGGGCCGATGTGCGCCACGGTGTGCCCGTCCGACGCGCTGTACTACGGCACCGCCGCTGAGGTGGAGGCGCAGCGGCCCAGTCGCAAGGTGATCGACGTCTTCGGGTTCGGCGAGCAGGCCCTGCAGACCGGCAACTGGATGGTGGTGCCCGCCGACGCGCCGGATCTGCTGCCGGTGATAACGGCATGACCCGTGCGGACCCGCCCGATCCCGAGCTCGTCGCCGAACGCGTCGCGCGCCTGACGACGGACACCCTGGTGACCCGCCGGGGGTACCTCAAGATCCTCGGCGTGCTCAGCGGCGGGCTGGCCGCCGGCAACGTCGCGGTCGCTCTCGGCGCGTTCCAGCGACGCACCGCGGGCGCCACGATCGAGACGGTCATCGCCGACGACGCCGACGCCATCCCCGTCGGCGGGGCGGTCCGCTTCACCTATCCCAACGACCGCGATCCGGCGCTGCTGCTGCGCCTCGACGACGACGTCTACGTCGCCTACTCGGTCATCTGCACCCACCTCGCGTGCGAGGTGCTGTGGGAGCGAGGCACGACCGATTTGTACTGCCCGTGTCACAACGGCGTGTTCGACCCCACCGACGGTGCACCGGTCGCCGGACCACCCGAACGCCCGTTGCCCCGGATCCGGCTCGAACGCCGCGGCGCCGCAATCGTCGCCGTCGGCGAGGACCCCGGGCAGTTCGAGGCCGGCCACAGCGGGGCTGCCCATGCGCTCTGAACCGACGGACGTCCGCTCCCGCTCCGCTCAGACACGGCTGACCCGCACGCTGCCGGGCAGGCCCGCCGACGAGACCGACGAGGGCGTGCGCACGGCGCTGACCACACGGATCGTGATCGTGCTCACGATCATCCTCGGTCAGCTGTGGGCGCTGACCGTGGGTCTGGAGGCCTACCTGGGGGGCCACACCGGACAGGCATGGCTGCTCGCCACCTTCTCGGTCGTCTCCTTCGTGGTCGCCCTCGCGCTCGTCCGCGTCGAGCTGCCGACGCGCTCGCGGCGTCGTCCGCGCCAACGCTGAGGTGGGTCGATGGATGGAGATGGCACGTCGAATCAGGACCGGTACCCCACGCGACCCCGCCGACCCGGTCCCGTCGGCGGTGACATGGCCGCGGTCGTGTTCGGGCTCGCACGCCGCATGCGGCTGCCTGCGCTCGTCGAGCGTCACTCCTCGGTGCCGGTGCTCGGCCTGTTCGCCCTGATCAACGGCTTCATCTCGATCGGGCTGATGGCCGCGGCGGCGTGGATGACCGACGCCCCCTTCGTGTTCCCGTCGCTCGGCCCGACCGCGTTCCTGCTCTTCTACACACCGGTGCAACCTGCGGCTTCGCCCCGCAACACGATCCTCGGTCACCTGATCGCCGTCGCCGCCGGCTACCTGGCACTGGCGCTCTTCGGTCTGCTCGACGCCCCACCTGCGCTGGCCACCAGCGTGACGACAGCGCGGGTCACCGCCGCCGCGCTGTCGTTGGGACTCACCAGCGGCGCCATGATCTGGGCGAAGGTCCCGCACCCACCCGCCGGCGCGACCACCCTCATCGTGTCACTGGGCATCCTGCGTGAGCCGGCGCAACTCGCGGTCCTCATGCTCGCCGTCGTCCTCCTCGTGGCGCAGGGCTTCGTCATCAACCGGCTCGCGGGCATCCGCTACCCGCTGTGGGCCCCACGTCCCGCACCGCGGCCCACCGGCGACTGAAGGCCGGCGCCGTCACCTGCGTGCGGAGGCGGGTTGCCGCAGAGGTGGGCCACACATGTCGCAGTGCGCGCCGACCTCCTGCCGAGGCTGCGCCTCGGCATCAGTCGTGGACGTGCGGTCGATGACGAAGAACGCTAGCACCCCACCGCTCGCGACCGCCGCGCCCGAGATCACCATGGCGTCCGCGAAGCCCTGCGCGAACACCTCGGCATCGTTGTATGCGTCACCGGTCAGCCCGACCACGACCGGCAGAACCGCCACCGCAAGCAGCTGCGCGGAACGCGCGACGGCGTTGTTGACACCGGACGCCACACCGGAGTGACGTTCCTCGGCGGCGGCGAGCACCGCCGTGGTCAACGGCGCGACCGCGATGCCCAGCCCGACACCGAACACCGCGATCGCGGGAAACACGCCGGTGAGGTAGCTCGCGCCCTCCTGCACCCGCGACAGCAGCGTGATGCCCAACCCGGCGACCACGGGACCGACCGTCATCGGCAGGCGAGCCCCGATCCGCTGCGCGAGCGCGCCGGCGCGGGGCGACAGCACGAACAGCAGGACCGTCACCGGCAGCGACGCCACCCCAGCCTGCAGTGCCGTGTACCCCAGCACCGTCTGCAGCTGCACCACGAGCAGGAAGAACACCGCCCCCATACCGCCATAGACCGCGAAGGTCACCACGTTGGCCCACGTGAACTGCCGGGACGCGAAGATGTCCAGCGGCAGCATCGGGTGCGACGACCCTCGTTCGATCAGCACGAACGCCACCAGTGCGACGACACCGATGAGCGCGGCGGCCACGACGGCGGTGCTCAGGCCGCTGTTTCCCGCCTCGATCAGCGCGTAGGTGACGCCACCCAGACCCACGCCGCCGGCGACGGCGCCAACGACGTCGAGGGTGTCCGGGCTGTCCGGGTCGCGCGACTCCGGGACATGACGCACCGCGATCAGCACGACAAGGATCGATAGCGGCACGTTGACCAGGAACACCGACCGCCAGCCGATGCCGTCGATCAGGATGCCGCCCAGGAACGGTCCCAACGCGCCGGCCAGCGCACCGATGCCCGACCACGCACCGATCGCCTTGCCACGATCGTCGGCGACGAACGACGCCTGGATGAGCGCAAGGCTCCCAGGTGTCAACAGCGCCCCGCCGATCCCCTGCAGCACCCGCGCGATCACGAGCTGACCAACGTCCTGCGCGACCGCACACAGCACTGAGGCGACGGCGAACCAGGCCACGCCGATCATGAACACCCGCCGGCGCCCGTACCGGTCACCGAGCGACCCGGCGAGCAGGATCAACGAGGCGAGCGCGAGCATGTACCCGTTGAGCACCCACTGGAGCCCGGACACGTTGGCGCCCAACTCCGTCCCCAGCACCGGGAGCGCCACATTGACCACGGTCGAGTCGAGGAATGCGATCGATGACCCGCCGATCGTCGCGGCCAGCACCCACCAACCCCGCGTCGAGCCATACCGGATCTGCTCGGGTGCGGCGACGCCGCCGCTCGGCGAACCACTCTCGCTCATGACTGCGCTCCCGGATCGTGCACACAGTCCAGCGCAGAACGCCGCCGCGAGATTCCCAGCTACCGCGAAAACCTCGCGGCCGAGCAGGGAGAGCACATGACGACGAACTCGCCATCGCGGCGGCATCGATCGCCGAGCACCGGGGTCGGCATCGTGCTCGCCCGACAGGTCGCGGACTCGGACCGGTCATCGGCGGCCTCCTGGGGCGGCAGGCTGGCCGATGCCGAACAGCCGGGCGAGTCGGGTCAGCGCGCGCGAGGCCCTGGCTGGCAACGAGGTCGTGTCGGGGATCTGCATTGGGCGGACCCGGGCGTTCTGGAGGGCGGTGAACCGCCAGCCCTCGTGAGTCCGCACCGCGACCAGCGTCTGGCGTGACAGGCGCCGCGTCGGCAGCTTCGAACGCCACGGCATGAGCACGGACCCGAAGGCGTGCACGACGGCAACGTCGGCGTCGATGTGGCGGACCGTCTCGACCCCACCCACGAGCGCCGAACCGGTC
>DATHVN010000026.1 GCA_035461305.1 Euzebyales bacterium
GTGGATCTGGGCCGACCAGCTCGCATCGACGCTGCAGCGCGTCGTCGCCAACGGCGGGACCGTACACGGACCGCCGCAACTCGACAACGGCGAGCGCTGGCTCGCAGAGATCGATGACCCGGCCGACTCCACCACTGGGACGTCGAGCACCATCACGGACACATCGGCGACCCGAATCTCGAGGTCGGCAACGGCGTGCTCGTGTGGTTCGGTGAGGTGGCCGACTTCGACGTCGTGGTCGAACGCGCCGCGCAGCTCGATGCGATCGTCGTGCAGCCACCGCATCGCAACCCGCCCGAAGGTCATGGCAACGGACCGGCGCATCGGGAGATCTGGATCAAGGACCCCGACGGCTACACCGCTGTGATCGCCAGCCCCGACGGCGAAGCGTTCGAGCAGTAGCCCGGAGCACCGTACCGCAGCTGCGCCGGCCTGCGGTGGACCCGTGCCGCGGACACGTGGGTTCGCCAGGGGACATGTGCGGTGTGCCAGGGACACCCTCGAGCGTGTCTCTCGACGACCTGCGGTGTCCCTCGCTCCTGGACGCCGCCGACACCTGGGGCGAGCCGGTAGGTGGCCGTGTCGACGTCGGTCCCGTCGAGGACGACGAAACAGGAGATGGCCTGCGACTACACCGTTTCGCGCTTCCAGCCACATCGTGGCAGTCGCCATCCGGATAGCGTGGAGCTGACGGCGACGCGACGACGAGGACACCGTGAGACGTACGGCGCACACGCGCACGAGGCTCGCGAACGTGCTGGTGATCGGGACCGGCGCCGCGGGACTGCGAGCGGCCATCGCGGCGCACGAGGCAGGCTGTCAGGTCGTGATCGTCGGCAAGCGCCCGCGCGACGACGCGCACACGGTGCTCGCGGCGGGCGGCATCAATGCGGCGCTGGGGACGGTCGATCCCGAGGACAGCTGGCAGCTGCACTTCGCCGACACGGTCAAGGAGGGCTACTTCCTCGGTGACCCCGCGACAGCGGAGATGATGGCACGTGAGGCGCCGGCCGCGGTGCTCGAGCTGGCCGACTGGGGATGTGACTTCGCGCGGCTGCCCAACGGTGACCTCGACCAGCGGTTCTTCGGCGCCCACGCCTACCGACGCACGTGCTACGCCGGGGACTACACGGGTCGGGCGATCATCCAGACGTTGATGCGACGGGTGACCGAGCTGGACATCCCGATCGCGCAGAACACCTACGTCACCGATCTGCTCGTGCATGACGGCACATGCTTCGGCGCGTATGCGTTCGACCTGCAGAGCGGCGATCGGACCGTGTTCGTCGCCGACGGCGTCGTGCTCGCGGCGGGAGGGCACACCCGGCTGTGGCGACGCAGCTCATCACGGCGCGACGAGAACACCGGCGACGGCATGGCGTTGGCGCTGCGTGCCGGCTGTCGCCTGGCGGACATGGAGCTGGTGCAGTTCCATCCGACGGGCATGGTCGTGCCCGAGCAGATGGCCGGCACGCTGGTCACCGAGGCCGTCCGCGGGGAGGGGGGTCGGCTGGTCAACGCCGACGGCGAGCGTTACATGCGGCGCTACGACCCCGAACGTCTGGAGCTGTCGACCCGCGACCGGGTGGCACTGGCCAACTACACGGAGATCGCGGAGGGCCGCGGCACCGCCAGCGGCGGGGTGCTGCTCGACATCAGCCATCGCGACAAGGACTTCATCCTGCAGCGACTTCCGCGGATGTACCGCCAGTTCCTCGACGCGCTGCTGTTGGACATATCGCGATCGCCGATGGAGGTCGCGCCGACCGCGCACTACTCGATGGGAGGGGTGATCGTCGAGCCGGAGCACCACGCGACCGACGTTGACGGGCTCTACGCGGCCGGTGAGGTCACCACCGGCCTGCACGGCGCCAACCGCCTGGGCGGCAACTCGCTGGTCGAGACGCTCATCGCAGGGCGGCACGCCGGTGAAGCGGCCGGGGCGCGGTCGGCCCGACTCGACGTGCAGCTGCGGCACCGGCGGACGATCGACGAGGCCGCCGAGCGCGTCGACGCGATGATCCGTCCCGGCGACGAGTTCGCCCGCCCCACCCAGCGTGCGCTACGGGACACGATGTGGGAGCTGTGCGGCGTCGTCCGCAGTGGGAACAAGCTGGAACGCGCACTGGCGGAGATCACTGCGATCCGCTCGACCGCAGCCCAGCTCGACGTCCGCCCGTCGTCGGAGGGCTACGCCGACCTCGCGCATGCGTTCGACCTGCAGGCGTCGTTGGTGTGCGCCGAGGCGACGGTCCAGGGTGCGCTGGCGCGTCGCGAGACCCGTGGATGCCATGCGCGATCAGACTACGCGGAGCTGGACCCCGAGCTTCGGGTCAACTTTGTCGTCCAGATGGCAGATGATGGGTCGCTGTCGCTGAGTTCGCGACCGGTCGCGCCGGTGCCCGACGAGCTCGCCGCGTGGATCGACGACCAGCAGCTCGAGTCCACCGGCCGTCTGCTCGAGTAGCAGGAGGAGCTCACCCCGGCAGGCCGACCACAATCCGTGACGTGTCCAGGGTGCTGGTGGAGCGGTCGTTCGAGGTGCCGGTCCCGCTCGAGCAGGCGCGGGCGGCTCGCCGACGTGGACGCCTGGCCCACTTGGGCGCACCACATCGCCGATGTCCGCACGACGCCACCAGGACCGGTGACGGCGGACACGTCCGGGTGGTTCCGGTTCCGTCCGGCCGGCCGGTCGCGGTTCGCGATGACCGACTTCGACCCGCTGCGGTCGTGGACGTGGAGCGGTCGAGCGATGGGTGTGACGATCGCCTACGAGCACACCTTCGAGGCGGTGTCGCCTGCTGTCACGCGGCTCGTGTGGCGCGTTTGCTCGCGCGGACGGCATGGGCTGCGCGCTCGCCTGTTCGCTGCGGTCTACGGCCGGCTCATCGACCGTGCCTGGCCGCGGTTCCGTGCCTCTCTGTCCCCGGCGTCGCCGACCGACACCTGATCATCTCGCGCGGTGCCAGCGCTTCCGGTGCTCCCGCCGCCCGTGTAGCGATGCGACCGGCAGAGGTGCCACACGATCAGGGCGCGGGCCACCGGCCGACCACACAGACGGCGTGGGCGGCGGCCAGCGGTTACGCGGTGCTCGTCCTTGGTGCCGCGGGGGCGATGCTGGAGCGCGGCGCGCCACCGTTCGGTGCGCCGGGTGATGAGGTCAGGGCGTTCTTCGCGCGGTACCGCGGTGAGCTGCTCACCCAGAGTGTGGTGTTCGTGCTCGCCGCCGGGGCGAACCTGTGGTTCCTCGCCGGCCTACGCGGCTACCTGCAGCGCGCCGAGGGCCGCAACGGTGTGCTTGCAGCGCTGGCGTTCGCCGCCGGTGTGACCGGGGTCGCGATCGGTGCGCTGATCCATGCGCCGCAGGTCGCGCTGGCGACCCGGGCGGGTGCCGGCGTGGCACCGGAGGTGGCGGGGATCGTGGCCGACCTCGGGTACGGACTGTCGCTGATCGCGTTGGTACCGATCGCCGTGATGCTCGCCTCGGTTGCGGCGGTGTCGTGGCGTACAGGTGCGTTCCCGGCGTGGGTCGGCTGGGTGTCGGTGCGTGGCCCGGTCGCGCACGTGGTCGGGTGGTTCGGCGTCATCGTGGACAGCGGACGGCTCGCACCCGGAGGGTGGTTCACGTACGTCCCGTACGGGCTGTGGATGGTCTGGCTCTTCGTGGTGACCACCATCATGGTCGCCCGACTCGGCAGGCCGACGCCCACGCCCGAGGTCCCGTCCGACCGAGAGGGTTGCCCGCGCCGACCCGCGGTAGGACCGTTCGCTGGGGGCGGACCCCCGAGGGTCAACGGTGACTTCGCGGTCATGCCTGATCGGGAATGGTCAGGATCGGAGGGTGCCGGTCGACAGACGTCCACCACGTGGCGGATGCTGACCGTCCGGCGAGCCTGATGGGGCGATCGCCGGCACGCGACTGCAACGGGGTGGCCGGCACGGAAACGGGGAGTCCGCGACGCCTCGACCGGGGATGCTCGGCGGACAGCTCTGCACGGAGGCTGTCATGGTGATCCGCATCTGGCGGGGATGGACCCGCCCCGAAGACGCCGAGGCGTATCGCGACTACATGACGCGTGTCGCGCTGCCCGGCTACGCGCGTGTCGATGGCAACCTCGCGGTGTACATGACGAGTCGGCGCGACGGTGATCGTGAGGAGTTCGCCATGATCACGGTCTGGGAGTCGCTCGACGCGATCCGGGCATTCGCCGGGGACGACCATGAGCGCGCCGTGTTCTATCCGGACGACGATGCCTACCTGGTCGACCGCGAGCGGACGGTTCGCCACTACGATGTGTACGGCAGCCATCACGCGCCCACGATGTGAGGCTCAGCCACGTCGCGGATCTTCGGCGGCGAGGACGGTGGATTTTGGACGCACGCGCTGTCCGAGCTGATCGGCCCTCTGTCGGCGACGCCCCGACGGCCCACACGGTGTAGCTGACCTTCCAGCTCAGTCGGTCACGTGGCACGCGCCTGCTGGCGAGTCCTCACCCAGCCGGCGAACGCCTCGATTCCGTCGACGACATGGTCGAGGCGCAGCGAATGGAAGAGGTCGAAGGTGTGGGTCGCGCCAGGGAGCTCCGCATACACGACCGGGTTGGACGACGTGGTCGGCAACCGCTCGACCAAGCGTCGGGCGTCCTCGACGATCACGGGTGTCCTGATCGCCGTGTGCCACGAAGAACGGCGGCGCGTCAGCTGTGAGGTAGGCCAGCGGTGAGGACGGCGGCCCGCCGGAGCCGTCGACCGGCCCGTAGTATCCGTACAGGCTGATGGCGGCGGCGACCGACGTGTCCACTTGCTCGAACCCTGGCTGGAACGCGGGGTCGGGGGTCAACGCAGCCAGTGAGGCCAGGTAGCCGCCCGCCGAGCTGCCTGCGACGAAGACCACTGTCGGGTCGGCGCCGTACTCGTGACCGTGCTCGCGCAGCCACGCGATGGCCTTCGTGAGGTCGATCAGGTGCTCGGGAAACGTCGCGACCGGGCTCAGGCGGTAGTTGGCGCTGACGCACACCCATCCCTGGCTGGCGTGCCGGTTAAGCAGGGGGCGCGCCTCGCGGCTCCTGCTGCCGCTGCGGTACGCGCCGCCGTGCAGGTGAATCAGCGTGGGACAGCCCGCGGGACGGGACCGGTGGCCGTAGACGTCGAGCAGGTTGTGCCTGCCCGCGTCGTCGGAGCGGATGTCGGTTACCCGCTCGACGTCGCGGCGACGGACGAGGAACGGCGCGACCAGGATGCGGGCGACCGACACGCGGCGACGCAACCGGGCAGCCAGCCCGGCATCGATGGCGCCATCCTGCGCCGAGCCCGTCATCCACGGCGTGGTCGATCGTTGGGCCTGCCCGCAGTCTCCGCCAGGCGACGCGCGCGAGGCCGAGCATGGTCACGACGGCCCATTGATGTGGTGGTCGTCGTCTCCAGCGTGCAGGCTCGACGTCGGTGCGACATCCGCCGACTCGGGGCGGGCTCGATGCCCGGAGATGCCGGGGCCATGAGGCCAAGGACCCGTGCCTGCGAGGTCGACGGGCCCTGCCCGGCGCGCGGACGACGTCGGATGCTGGTCGGGACCAGGGGTGATGCCGGTGGACAGGCTTACCGCGGAGGATCGGCGATGAAGCCCCGAGGTGACGACGCGGTCCTGCCCGATGTGGGATTCGGCTTCTCGAACGCGTCCGCGCTCGCAAC
>DATHVN010000027.1 GCA_035461305.1 Euzebyales bacterium
AGGGCGAGCTTGGCGACGAAGCCGCTGAACGGCGGCAGGCCCGCCAGGCTGAAGGCGGCTGCCAGGAACAGCAGGCCGAGCACCGGCGCGCGACGTGCGACGCCCCCGAGGTGGCGCAGCGAGCCCGAGCCCGTGCCGGTCTCGATCATGCCGCCGACCAGGAACAACGACGTCTTCACGACGATGTGGTGGATGACGTAGTAGACGGCGCCAGCGATGCCGGCCAGCGTGAACAGGCCGAGCCCGAAGATCATGTAGCCGATCTGGCTGATGATGTGGAAGCTGAGGATGCGCTTGATGTCGTCCTGCGCGATCGCGCCGAGCACCCCGATCAGCATCGTGAGTCCGGCGATGACCAGGATGACCAGCGATGGCGCGCCGTCGTGGGGGAACAGCAGCGTCTGCGTGCGGATCAATGTGTAGACGCCGACCTTCGTCAGCAGGCCGGCGAACAGCGCTGTGATCGGCGCGGGTGCGGTCGGGTAGGAGTCGGGCAACCAGAAGAACAGCGGGAAGATGCCGGCCTTGACGCCGAAGACGACGAGCAGCAGGTAGCCGAACGCGGCGCGCAGGCCGTCGGGCAGCTCGGCGAGGCGGACGGCGAGGTGCGCCAGGTTGACGGTGCCGGTCGCGGCGTAGATGAAGGCGACGGTGGCGACGAACAGCGTCGAGGCCAGCAGGTTGATGACCACGTATGTCATGCCGGCGCGGACCTGTCCCTTGTTGGCCCCCAGCGTGATGAGCACGTAGCTGGCGATCAGCATGACTTCGAAGGCCACGAAGAGGTTGAACAGGTCGCCGGTGAGGAACGACGCGGCGATGCCGGCGGACAGCACGAGGTAGACCGGGTGGAAGTGCAGGTGGAACTCGCGCTCGTCGCCGAGCTGGCCGAGCGCGTACACGAGCACGACCAGGATCATGATCGTCGAGATCAGCAGCATGATGGCGCCGAAGCGGTCCGCGACCAGGGTGATCCCGAACGGCGCCGGCCAACCACCGAGCTGCGACACCAGGGCGGTCTCGGCGTCGGCCCGCTGGAGGATCACCGTCGCCAGCGCGACGGTCGCGGTGCACGTCAGCAGGCTGATCGCCCGCTGCGCCCAGTGCCAGCGCGAGACCAGCAGCGACACGGCGGCCGCAAGCAGCGGCAGCGCGATCGGCAGGGCGATCACGGGGTGTCCCCCTCCGTGTCGGCGGTCGCGGCCGACGACCGCGCGATCCGGCGGTCCTCGACGTCGTCCTCGACCTCGTCGCTGTCGTGGAGCACCCAGCTGCGGTACGCCATCGCCAACAGGTAGGCGGTGACGCCGAACGAGATGACGATCGCGGTCAGGGCCAGCGCCTGGGGCAGGGGGTCGACGAAGACCCCGGCGCTGTCCATGCCGACGATCGTGGCCGGCGAGTCCTCCTCGACCAGCGGTGGTTCGCCGGCGCGACCCCCTGCGAGCTGCAGCAGCAGGTTGGCTCCGTGGCCCATGAGCACGAGCCCGAAGATCACCCGTGTCAACGTCCGCTGCAGCATCAGGTAGGTCCCGATGGCGAACAGCACCGCCACGACCAGGGCCAGGGCGAGGGTCATCGGCGTTCACCCCCCACGGGCGGCCGGACCTGGCCGTCCGCGGCCCCCGCGCCGGGTTGCCGCGCGTCCTTCTCGCTGTAGGCGCCGAGGATCGTCAGCAGCGCCAGCACGAGCCCGACGACGATCAGGTACACGCCGGTGTCGAAGAACAGCACGGTCACGAGCTTGACCTCGCCGAGCAGCGGAGGGTGCCAGGTCAGGATCGCGCTGGACTGGAACGGCTCGCCCAGCAGCAGCGACGCCAGGCCGGTCGCGGCGGCCAACGCGAGCCCCGCGCCCAGGAGGGTCTCGTGGCGGATGCCGACGACGCTGCGCAGGCGCTGGATGCCGCCGCCGACGTAGACCAGGACGAGGGCGGTGCCGGCGGTCAGCCCGCCCACGAAGCCGCCGCCCGGCGCGTTGTGGCCGACGAACAGCAGGTACAGCGAGAACGTCAGCACGAGCGGGAACGCGCCGCGGGTCACGGTGTCGAGGATCAGCGACGGCCGCATCAGCGTTCCACCTCCGCGCCGACGTGGGCGCCACGGTCGTGGTCACCGACGTCGACCCGGTCGGGCGACGGCTGCTCCTCGTCGCGCCGGTCGGCGTCCGGGCGCTCGTCGGCCTCGCCGACGCCCTGGTCCCGCCTGGTGGCCAGGACCAGCGCGGCCACGCCGAGCGCGGCGACCAGCAGCACTGTGATCTCGCCCAGAGTGTCGTAGCCACGGAAGTCCACGAGGATCACGTTGACGACGTTGTGGCCCCCGGCCTCGTCGATCGAGCGCGCCAGGAACTCGGTCGAGATCGGCGTCAGCGATGACGGGCGCGAGCCGCCCGCGATCAGCGCCATGAAGAACACGAAGACGCCGACGGCCGACGCCGTCAGCACGCGCAGCACCTGCCCCAGGCGCCAGGGACGACGGTCGAACCGGGGCGGCAGGAACCGCAGGACCAGCACGAAGACGACGACGCTGAGCGTCTCGATCAGGAACTGGGTCAGTGCGAGGTCGGGTGCGCCCTGCAGCACGAACAGCACGGCCACGCCGTAGCCGACGCCGCCGATGAGCAGTACCGAGATGAAGCGGCGCTGGCTGAAGACCACCGAGACGGCGGCGACGATGATGCCGAACGCGACCAGCAGTTGGCCGGGGTCCTCGGCCAGCGCCGACGGCTCCGGCAGGCCGGGCAGGGTCAGCAGCGCCGACGTCGGCAGCGCCACCGCCGCGAGCAGGATCACGGCCAGGTAGATCGGCAGGGATCCGCTCTGGACGATGCCGGTGGTCCGGTCCGCGACGACGTTCAGCGCCTTGACCGACCACTCGTACGCCGCCTGCGAGCCGGGCCAGCCGCCGAGGCGCTCCTGCAGCTTGGCGAACGGCTCGCGCACCCACACGAGCGCGACACCGTAGCCGATCGTCACGATCGACAGCAACAGCGCCGGCGTGAACCCGTGCCACAGGGCGAGGTGTATCTCCTCGCCCTCGATCAACGCGTGCGATGCCGCGTTGACCAGATGGTCCACGCTGGCGGGCACGATGCCCGTCGCGATGGTGAGCGCGACCAGCAGCGCCGGACCCGCGAGGAACAGCCGCGGCGGCTGCGGCGACTGCCAGCCGACGAGCTTGCGTTGCGCGGCCCGGTCCTTGGTGGCGAAGGCGCCCCACACGAAGCGGTGGCTGTAGGTGAACGTCAGCACCGAGCCCGCGACCAGGCCGGCGAGCACGACGGACCCCCACGGCGCGGCGAGCTCGGCGTGGACGTACGCCTCGTACGCGCTCTCCTTGGCGATGAACCCGAACAGCGGCGGCAGGCCCGCCATCGACAGCGCCGCGACCGTGCCGACGACGGCCAGGGCCGGCATCCGCCGCGCCACCCCCGACAGCTTCCGGATGTCGCGCGTGTGGGTCTGGTGGTCGACGATGCCGGCGACCATGAACAGGGTGGCCTTGAACATCGCGTGGGCGAGCAGCAGCACGACGCCGGCGTGGGTCGCCTCGGCGAACCCGGCGCCGAACAGCGTCATCATGAACCCGAGCTGGCTGACCGTGCCGAACGCAAGCAGCAGCTTGAGGTCGTGCTGGCGCATCGCGCGCAGCCCGCCCCACAGCATCGTCGCCAGACCCAGCGTCAGCAGGACCTCGCGCCACCCGGGCACGGCGGCGAACGCCGGGGCCATCCGCGCGACCAGGTACACGCCCGCCTTGACCATGGTCGCCGAGTGCAGGTAGGCGCTGACCGGCGTGGGCGCCGCCATCGCGCCGGGCAGCCACATGTGGAACGGCACCTGCGCCGACTTGGTCACCGCCCCGGCGATGGTCAGCAGCGCCCCGACGGCTCCCGCGCCGGTCAGCGGCGGGTTCTCGACCAGGGCGGACAGCTCGTACGTGCCGGCGGCCTCCCCGAGCAGCACGAACCCGGCGAGCATGACCAGGCCACCGGTGGCGGTGATCAGGATCGCCTGCAGGGCGGCGGCGCGCGCCGACCCCTTCTCGTCCTCGTAGCCGATCAGCAGGTAGCTGGTGATCGACGTCAGCTCCCAGAAGACGTACAGGACGAGCAGGTTGTCGGCGAGGACCAGGCCGAGCATGGCGCCGGCGAAGGCGGTCAGCCGGGACGCGAACCGCCCCAGGTCGCGGTCGGTGCCGTCATGGTGGCCGAAGTAGGAGACGCTGTAGAGGAAGATCAGCGTGCCGATGCCACTGACCAGCGCGATCCACACCAGCGCGAACGCGTCGACGCGGAAGGTCGCCTCGAGCCCGATCGCGGGCAGCCAGCCGAACGAGGCCACGACGGGCTCGCCCTCCAGCACACCATGCGCGACCGCGGCAGCCCACAGCACGGTCGCCAACGGGGCCGCGCCGCACAGGTAGAAGACCCGCCGGCCCAGTGTCCGGGCGCTGACCGGTGCGATCGCCGCGATGACGAAGTGCAATGCCACGAGGGCGATCGGCACCCGGTTTCCCCTTACTCACGTCGCGCGGCCGCCAGGCTTCCCTGACGAGGCGCACGACACGCTATCGACGAGGATGGCTGCGCGCATCGGTCAACCCTTGAGGCGCCGCAGCAATCCTGTCAACCCCACGAGGCTGGACACCGCCGCGACGCCGGCGCCGAGCAGGGTCGCCGTGGGCACCGACCGCTGCGTCCCGGCGGATCCGCCGCCACCGTGCCCGTCGGGAGCATGGCTGTCGATCACGTGATCGTGGCGCGGGCCACCGGGTGACGGGTCCGCTGTCGCGCCGCTGTGGTTCGTGTGGCCGGCCGGCGGCCGCGATCGGGCGACGCCCGCGCGGCCCCGGGTCGGGGTCGTCGCTGCGCGGATGCCACCCCCCGCGAACGCAGCAACCGTGGCGGTGGCGGCGGTGCTGGTCGCGACAGCCGCCCGGTGCCCGTCATGAGCAGCTCCGACCGCGCCGGCGTCGGCATCGACGCCCGACCGCCTACGGCGCGCGCGCCGCGTGAGCACCTGGTTGACCTCCGCGCCGAGAAGCAGCGCGAACATCGACAGCTGCAGCCAGAGCATGAAGACGATCGCACTGCCCAGCGGACCGTACGGCGAGTTCGACTTCGTGTAGCTACCGAAGGTCGCCACGTACCAGCCGAACACCGCCGACGCGAGCAGCCAGGTGACGACGGCGAGCGCCGCACCCGGTGTGATCCACGCCCATCTGGGCCGCTGCTCCCAGTCGGGGCCGATCCAGTAGATGAACGCGAACAGGACCATCAGCAACAGGACGGCCGCCACGTACCGTCCGACGGTCGCGGCCAGATCCAGGCCTGACTGTGCGGTCTCGGTCAACGGCAGCGACGTGAGGATGCGGTTCTCGATCGCGCCGCCCGCGACCAGCAGCACCGAGATCGCGATCAGCGCGACCAGCAGGGCGACCGTCACGACCAGCGCGATGCCACGGGCTGAGAGCAGCTTGCGGTCGTCGGCCTCGTCGTAGGCGCGGCTGAGCGCCTTGTTGAGGGTGGATGCGGCACCGGACGCTGCCCATAGGCCCAGCGCGATACCACCGATGGCGATGCCTCCCGACGCGGCGCGCTCGATGAACTCCTCGAGCTGCGGCCTGATGGCCTCCGTGAGGTCAGGCGGAGCGTTGGCAAGCAGTTGCGTCAGGTCCCGCTCGTCGATCACCAGCGCGGAGATCGCGACGGCGGCCAGCAGCGCCGGGAACAGCGCGAGCACGATCTTGAACGACACCGCCGCGGCGAGCGTCGGCACGTCGTCGGACTTGATCTCGGCGGTGAGCTCTTTTCCCGCGGCGGTGACCTCGTCGCGGTCGCGCAGCGCTCGAAGATCGAACCTGCTGCTCACGTCTCCCCTTCGACGTCACGCTCGGGCAGCGTGAGCGTACCCATGGACCACGCGGCCAGACCTTCACGGACGAGGTCGTCGGCGAGCCGTCGCGCGCGGTCGGGATCGTCGGTATCGGCGGCCGCCGCCACGTCCGCGGTCGCGACGGGTCCGGCCCGCAGCGCGTCCAGCAGCCGGCCGCGGTGGTAGCGGCCGGTCTCGGTGAACGGCACCGGCGCGGCGGGACGGACCACGAGGCCCGGATCGGGCGGAGCGTTGCCGCGGGCATGCCAGGCACAGGCGTCCGCGACGGGGCAGCCGCCGCAGGCCGGCGCCCGCGCTGTGCAGTGGCGGGCACCCAGCTCGATCAGCGCCTGCGCGGTGGCCCA
>DATHVN010000028.1 GCA_035461305.1 Euzebyales bacterium
CGCTACCACGACCTCATCGTCGACCCGCAGCCCCGGGCAGTGCCACCCACGCCGCCGCAGACCCGCGGGCACCCACCCAGCCTCGAACGCCCTCCCGCGAACCGACCCTGGCGAAACACCTGACCTGCGCACCTCCGGCTAAATGGATACCCCCGCGATGAGTAATGGCGAGCCAAGTCGGTCAGGTGCTGCGAGACGCCCGGCACAGTCGGGGCGTCACGCTGTCCGACTTCGCGCTGGCACACGGCGTGCGGGAGACCACCTGGCGGCGCTTGAACGCGCCGAGCTCGAGGCCTGGCATCGACCCGGTCTACCTGCGGGGAATCCTCCGGACCACGCGGTATACCTCGACCTGGACGCCGCGGCACTGCTCGCCCGCTACCGCGCAGCAAGCCGGGCACGTGCGGGGGTCCGCCGCGACCGGCGGCATCATGCACCCGGGCGCGGTGATCCAGCTCACCGGGGAGGATGAGATCCAGCTGCGCATCGGGGGCGCCGAGGCCGTCGAGTTCTCGCTCAACGGTGCCTGGTACGGCAATGTCGCGAGCAATCACGACGGACCCGTCAACGTGACCTGCACCGCCGACAGCAGCTGCAAGGTCACCAAGGTCGGACGACACCGTCGCGGAGCACGGTGCCGGCGCCACCGACCGGCGGACGGAGCCGTCTGCCCGGCAGCACTGGTGGGTACGGACGTAGCGTGCCGACTTCCTCACCGCTGCGTTCGCTGAACCCCGCGAACGTCATGACCGCGTTGCGGGTGCTACTCGTGCCCGTGATCATCGTCCTGCTGCTGGCCGACACCACGACCACCGCCGTGTGGGCGCTGATCCTGTTCGTCGTCGCGTCGTTGACCGACACCGCCGATGGCTGGCTCGCGCGGCGTCGTGGCCAGGTCACCCGCTGGGGCAAGCTCGCCGACCCGGCCGCCGACAAGATCCTTGTCCTGGGCGTGCTCGCGACCCTGGTCGTGACCGGCGACGTGCCGTGGTGGGTGCTGGCCGTGATCGCGCTGCGGGAGCTGGCCGTCACCGTGCAACGCCAGGTCCTGCTTCGCCGTCAGATCGTGATGGCCGCGAGCATCTGGGGCAAGCTCAAGACGGTCTCGCAGCTGATCGCCATTGCCATGGTCATCGCGCCGTTCGTCCCTGACGGCATCGCCACAGCCGCGCTCTATGTGGCGGTCGTGCTGACGATCGGCAGCGGGCTGGATTACGCGGTGCGGGGCGCACGCCGGGCCGGTGCGGCAGCCTGAGCCCGGCGCGGGGCTGCGCGCGGACGTCATCGCGGTCGGCTCCGAGCTGCTGACGGGTGACATCGTCGACACCAACTCGGCATGGGTCGCGCAGCGCCTGAGCGGTCTGGGGATCAACGTCCGTCACGTGACCGTGGTCGGTGATGTCCTCGACGACCTCGTGGCGACGCTGCGCACGGCGGTCACCGCGGCAGATCTCGTCGTCGTGTCCGGTGGGCTGGGGCCGACGCCGGACGACCTGACGCGTTTCGCCGTGGCCGACGTCGCCGGCGTGCCACTCGAGCGCCGTGACGACCTCGTCGACGGGATCCGGAGGTTCTTCGCCGAGCTCGGCCGGCGCATGGCCGACACGAACCTCGTCCAGGCCGACCTGCCGGTGGGCGCCACGGCCATCCCGCCCGCCGGCACGGCACCCGGGTTCACGATCGAGGTCGACGGCACGCTCGTGATCGCCTTGCCAGGCGTGCCGAGCGAGCTGCACACGATGATGGACCGCAGCGTCACGCCGCTGCTGCGCCGTCGGGGTGGGCTGGCCGTGACGGTCAGCCGGACTGTCCACACCGCGGCGGTCGCGGAGTCGGACGTGGCCGAGCGCTGCGCCGACGTCGTGGACCGCGTGCACCGGGCCGGCCGGGCGCAGGTCGCCTTCCTGGCGTCGCAGGGCCGGACGCGGGTGCGCGTCTCGGCGCGGGCCAGGGACGCCGCCGCCGCCCACGCCGTCGTCGACCCGGTCGTCGCCGAGATCGTCGATCGGCTGGGACCCGCCGTCACCGGCCTGGACGACGAGGGGGTCGAGCACGCGATCGCGCGCATCCTGGGGGCGCGGGGCTGGACGCTGGCGGTGGCCGAGTCCATCACAGGTGGAGGCGTCGGCGCGCGGCTCGTCACCGTCCCCGGTGCCAGTGGGTGGTTCACCGGCGGTGTGGTGACCTACGCCACCGCGGCCAAGTCCGTGCTCGCTGCTGTGCCCGAGCGTGTGCTCGCCGAGCACGGTCCCGTCAGTGAGGAGACCGCCCGTGCGCTGGCCGTCGGCATCCGCGGCCGCCTCGACACCGACGTCGGGCTCGCCGTGGTCGGCGTGGCCGGTCCCACCACGCAGGGCGACCGCCGAGTCGGGACCGTGTGCGTCGCCGTGGCGGTACACGGGAGCGTTCACACGCGGACGGTGCACCTGCCGCCCCGATCGCGGGTCGAGAGCCAGGGCTTCGCCACGACGACCGCGCTGGAGTACCTTCGTCGTCGCCTGCGCGCCATGGACGGGAGTTGACGATGCGGCTGTTCGTCGCGCTCGACGTGCCCTCGTCCGCCCGGAGCACGCTGGCGGACGCGATCGCGCCACTGCGGGCCCGCCACCACGCCCTGCGCTGGATCTCACCGTCGACATGGCACCTCACGCTCGCGTTCCTTGGGCCGACGCCGGTCGCGCGGCGGGTGCGAGCGCAGATCGCGCTGCAGTCGGTGGCGTGGACCGCCCAGCCGTTCCAGCTGCTCCTCGACGGCCGGCTCGAGCGGTTCGGTGACCGGGTGCTGTGGGCGGGCGTGGCGTCGACCGGCGAGGGGTTGACGGAGCTGGCGACCGCGGTGCGCGAGGCGCTGGCGTCCGCAGGCGTGCCGACCGAGGACCGCCCATTCCGGGCGCATCTCACGGTCGCCCGCGCCCGCCGTGACCAGAAGGTGCCGCGCGTGTCCACGCCGTTGGCGCTGCCGTCGCACCCGGTGCGGTGGACCGTGAGCCGGATGGCGTTGATGGCGTCGCAGCAGGACTGTGGCGGCAGCCGGTACCGGGCGGTCGCGACCTGGCCGCTGCGTGGCGAACCACCTGCGTGACATCCGAACACCCGTTCGTCTAAGATCTCGTCCACAGCGATCCGGAGATGCCCACGGCGGGCGGCCGCCGCATGCTCTACCGTGATCCGCATCAGATCTCAGACATGACGTCACCCGCCGCGAAGGAGCACCTGTGGAGCGCGACAAGGCGCTGGACATGGCCCTGGGCCAGATCGAGAAGCAGTTCGGCAAGGGCGCCATCATGCGGATGGGCGACGACACGCAGGTCGAGGTCGCAGCAATCCCTACGGGCGCGCTGAGCCTCGACATCGCGCTCGGCGTCGGCGGCCTGCCCCGGGGCCGCGTCGTCGAGATCTACGGACCTGAGAGCTCGGGGAAGTGCCTCACTGCGGACACTGCCATCTGGACCGATGGCGGGCTGGAGACCATCGCCGAGCTGTTCGAGCGCTGCGGACAGCCCGTGTCGTGCACGTCGCGTGTGACGGACATCTCCGATCTCGGGGTGCGGGTCGTCAATGAGCGCGGCGAGCTGGAACAGGTGACGGCGCTGACGCACAACGACCGCCATCCCGTGCTGCGTGTCCGGCTGCGTTCGGGCCGCACGGTGTCGGCCACCGAGAACCACCCCCTCCGCGTCATCAACGAGCGGGGGTTCATCGTGTGGCGGACCGCCGGCGCGCTCGCCGTCGGCGATCACGTCGTGTCGGCGGCATTCGGCGCCGCCGAAGCGGCGGAGGGCGACGGGCTCACCGAGGACGAGGCCGTGCTCCTCGGCTATCTGGTCGCCGAGGGCAGCCTCTCGAGCCGGTCGGCGATCCGGTTCACGAACACCGACATCGAGGTGGGAGCCGAGTTCAGCGCACTCGTCCGCCGCCTGTTTGACCGCGAGACCCGCTGCTACGACCAGAAGCAGTACGCGGTCCACGACACGGCGCTGCGGGCCGAGGTCGCGGAGCGGTACGGTCTGACCTACGTGATCGCTGCGGGAAAAACCGTGCCGCCCTGCGTGCGCACCAGTGGCCACAAGGCGCAGCGTGCGTTCCTGTCCGCGCTGTTCGAGGGCGATGGCTGGATCGACGCCAGTTCGACTGTCGGACTGGATACCGCATCGGAGGCGCTCGCCCGGCAGGTGCATTTACTGCTGTACGGCTTCGGCATCCCCTCGACGGTGTCATCGTCATTCAACACGACCTATGAGCGCGACCACTGGAGGGTGACCATCAACCCCAGCGTTGCGCACCGGTTCCTCGACGAGATCGGGTTCCGCTCCGCCCGTCGCGATGCCCAGGTCGCGGCGAACTTCCGTCGGTCACCCCGGGACGCGCAGTCCGAAAACTTGCTCGCGGCCGCTCCGCAGGCTCTGCTCCGCTCGCAACGGCCCGGGGAGCCTGACGGCCCGGAGGGCATCCCGAACATCGCGGGGCTGATCCGCGATCTCCGGGACGACCTCGGCGGGGACCGAGCGTTCGACCGATGTGCTGGCGACCTCTTCCACTCCGACATGAACCTGGCCTGCTCGCGTCAGCGACTCGGGCGGATCATCGACTGGGCCGATTCGCGCTCGGAATCGTGGACGCCCACGAGTCGGGCGATCGTCGGGTACCTACGTCACCTGCTGTCGCTCCGGTACACGTTCGAGCGCGTCGACGCCATCGAGGACGGTGGCGTCCAGCCGACCTTCGACATCGTGCTTCCGGAGACGCACAGCTTCATCGCGAACGGGATGCTGTCGCACAACACGACGGTCGCGCTCCACGCGATCGCCGAGGCGCAGCGGGACGGCGGCATCGCCGCGTTCATCGACGCTGAGCACGCGCTGGACCCCAGGTACGCCGCGGCGCTGGGCGTCGACATCGAGTCGCTGCTGGTCTCCCAGCCCGACACCGGGGAGCAGGCGCTCGAGATCACCGACATGCTCGTGCGCTCCGGCGCGGTCGACATCGTGGTCGTCGACTCGGTCGCGGCGCTGACACCCCGCGCCGAGATCGAAGGCGAGATGGGCGACAGCCACGTCGGTCTGCAGGCCCGCCTGATGAGCCAGGCGCTGCGTAAGCTCGCCGGCACCCTGTCGAAGTCCAATACATGCGCGATCTTCATCAACCAGATCCGCGAGAAGATCGGTGTGATGTTCGGATGCTTCTCGTCCTCCACCCGTGTCACCCTCGCCGATGGCACCCAGGAGAAGATCGGCAGGATCGTGTCACAGCGGCTCCCGGTCGAGGTGCTGTCCTACGACCCCGCCCTGGACCGCGTCGTGCCGAGGAGGGTGACGAACTGGTTTGACAACGGACCGACGACGGACTTCTGCACGATCGTCGTGGCGCGCGCGACCGGCAACGGCAGGTCGCAGTTCTCGTGCACGCCGAACCACCTGGTGCGCACTCCCGGCGGTTGGTGCGAGGCCGGAGACCTGAAGGTCGGTGACCGGGTCCTGCAGTCGGTCGATCAGCGGCTGTCGGACATGCAGTGGGAGGTCGTGCTCGGTGGCCTGCTCGGAGCCAGCGCGCTGTCACCGACACGCAGCGGCTTCGGCGCGGGGCTGCGGTGGGGGCACGATGCCACGCAGACCGAGTACGCGGACTGGAAGGCGACCCTGTTCGACAACATCGGGACCAGCCGATCGACGAACGTCAACGGAACAGTGTTCCATGACATGCGGCCGCACCACGAGCTGGCGGAGCTACGCGACGCCGTCCACATCGGTGACCGGAAGGTCGTCAGCCACGACTACCTCAAGCGGGTGACGCCGTTGGCGCTAGCGATCTGGTACGCCGATGACGGGACGTTCACACTGCGGTCCAAGGGGCTGCAGGAGCGGACACGTGGGGGCTCCGGACGATCGGAGATCTGCGTCGAGGCACTCGAGCCAACGTCGCGCGTCCGGCTGCAGGAGCACCTGCGTGACGAGTACGGCATCGAGGCGAGGCTCGTCACGACCGCCCGCAACGCGCTCATGCGCTTCTCGACGCCTGAGACCGCCAAGCTGCACCGCCTGATCGCACCGTACGTCCACCCGTCGATGGACTACAAGCTGCTGCCCTCCGAGCGCGGCAGGTTTGACGTGACGCCCGTGTTTGACGAACCCCGATCCACGCTGGCGCCGATGCCGGTGATCGACATCCGGCAGAGGCCGTTGCCGGCCGACCGGGTGCCACACCGCTACGACATCGAGGTCGACGGCACGCACAACTACTTCGTCGACGGGGTGATGGTGCACAACTCACCCGAGACACAGCCGGGTGGGCGGGCGCTGAAGTTCTACTCGTCGGTGCGGCTGGACGTGCGGCGAATCGAGTCGCTCAAGGACGGCACAGACTTCGTCGGCAACCGGGTGCGGGTCAAGGTCGTCAAGAACAAGGTGGCGCCGCCGTTCCGCCAGGCCGAGTTCGACATCCTGTTCGGAGAGGGCATCTCGCAGGAGGGCTCGATCCTCGACGTTGGCGTCGACGCCGGGTTCATCCGCAAGGCAGGAGCCTGGTACACCTACGACGGCGAGCAGCTCGGCCAGGGACGCGAGAACGCCCGCAACTTCCTGCGCGAACACGATGACGTCGCAGCCGAGATCTACAAGAAGGTCACGGAGCACCTGGGCCTGACACCGAGCGAGACCGACGGCGGTGACTCCGACGAGGGTGACCCCGACGGCATCCTGTGACCTCACCGGCGGCTGCCGACGGCCACGAGGCCATCGTGGCGGCGGTCGCTTTCGTGCTGCGGGCCACCCGAGCGTGGCCCCAGACCGCGGCCGAGCTGCGGGCCAAGCTGTCCGGTCGGGGCCACGAGGCGACGGTCATCGATGCGGCGCTCACACGCGGGGCCGAGCTCGGCGCGGTCGACGACGCAGCGTTCGCCCGTGCCTGGGTCGCCGACCGTGGCATGATCCGCGGCTACTCGGTCGCACGCCTGCGTCAGGAGCTGCGACGGCGTCAGGTGCCCCAACCGCTGATCGACGACGCACTCGCCCAGCTCGAAGATCGCGACGACATCGCCGTCGCCACTGAGCTCGCCAGGACGCGGGCTCAGCGGCTGCCCGCGACGCTGGCGCCGGAGGCGGTCGCACGTCGCCTGCTTGGCTTCCTCGCGCGGCGCGGCTACCCAGAGGCACTCGCGCGACGCGTCGCAATCGACGTCAGCGGGCTCGACCGGCAGTGGGACTGAGCGCGACGACGGCGCAGCGCCCACCCGCGGACCGCAGACAGGGTCTACGATAACCCGTGACGGGCCGGCGCCGCCGGTCGCGCATGACGGATGGGCCGGAGACCAACGGTGAGCGTCGTACAGGTGTGGTTGTTGATCGGTGTGCCCGTGCTCCTCGGCGCCGTCGCGCTATACACGGCGCGGTCGCCTGCGCTCAGTGCTCTCGGCGTGCTGCTCACCCTCGCCGCTGCCGTCGGAGTGACCGCCGTGGACCGGGCCTCCGGCGCGGTGCTCGGGGTCCTGGCGGTCCTCCTCTATGCCGCCGGCTCGGCGGGGCGTGCGGCCGTCGTCGGCGACGACCCCGTCCGCGGGCGAGGCCAGGGCGACGCGACGTCGGCCTGACGGGCGCTATCGTTGGCCGCTGTGAGCACGCGAACCTACTTCATCCGCACGTACGGCTGCCAGATGAACGAGCACGACTCGGAGCGGGCGGCCGGGGTACTGGAGACGATGGGCTACCGTCCAGCGTCCGACCTCGAGTCGGCGGACCTGGTGCTGTTCAACACGTGTGCGATCCGTGAGAACGCCGATCAGAAGCTGTACGGCCACCTGTCGCAGCTCAAGCCGCTGAAGCTGGCTGATCCCGACCGGCAGGTCGTCGTCGGCGGGTGCCTCGCACAGAAGGACCAGGACGTCATCGCGCAGAAGGCGCCCTGGATCGACGTGGTCTACGGCACCCACAACCTCGCCAACCTGCCCGCCCTGCTTCGGCAGGCCGACTCGGCTGCCCTGCCGGTCGTGGAGATCATCGAGCAGACCGAGGCGTTCCCCTCCGCGCTGCCCGCCCGACGCGAGGTCGTCCACCACGCTTGGGTGTCCATCTCGATCGGCTGTGACAACACCTGCGCCTTCTGCATCGTGCCGTCGCTGCGCGGTCCCGAGAAGTCACGCCGGATGGGTGACATCCTCGCCGAGGTCCGCGGCCTGGTCGTCGACGGTGTCCGCGAGGTGACGTTGCTGGGCCAGAACGTCAATTCGTACGGCCGTGACCTCGTGCGCAGCGGCGAGGTGGCATCGCCGGGTCCGCGCAACCGGACCCTGTTCGCCGTGCTGTTGCACGCCTTGGGTGACCTCGACGGCCTTGAGCGCATCCGCTTCACGAGCCCCCACCCGAAGGACTTCACGTCCGACGTGTTCACGGCGATGCGCGACATCCCCAGCGTCTGCGAGCACCTGCACCTGCCACTGCAGTCTGGCAGCAACGCCGTGCTCCGCCGGATGCAGCGGTCCTACCGGGCCCGCCGGTTCCTCGACCTGGTCGAGGAGGCGCGCGAAACCATCCCCGGCGTGGCGATCTCGACCGACATCATCGTCGGCTTCCCCGGTGAGACCGAGGGGGATTTCGAGCAGACGTTGGACGTCACGCGTGCTGCGGCGTTCGACTCGGCGTTCACGTTCGAGTACTCCCGTAGGCCGGGGACCACGGCCGTCAACCTCGAGGGCCATCTCGATCCGTCCGTCGTGAACGCACGGTATCGACGGCTCGCGCAGCTGACGCGTGAGCTCGCCGCAGCGTCGAACGACCGGCAGGTCGGCACGGTCCAGCAGTTGCTCATCGAAGGGCCGTCCAAGACCGACGCCGCCCGTTGGTCGGGTCGCACCCGCACCAACCGACTCGTGCACGTCGATGCCCATCCTGACGCCGTCGCCGGCGCGCTCGTGCGCGCCGAGCTCACCTCGGCGGCACCGTTCTACCTCTTGGGTGCCGTCACCGACGCCCCGCTCGACCGCCCGGTCGGCACGCCGCCGCCGTCGTCGCGCGTCACGGCCTAGGTGGCCGACCGGCCGCTGCTCGGAGCGGCGAGCATCCCGAGCGCCCCACTGCTGGTGGACGGTGTGGGCGGGGGAGCGGGACCGGCGGTTGAGCGGCTGCGCACCACGGTCAGACGCGTCGTCACGCGCCTGCCGGTGGCCGACGTGATGGTCCTGGTGGCGGCCGGCCAGGCTGCCCTGCACGACACCGCGGCGATCGACCTGCGGGGCATCGGCCAGCCGCATATCACCCGGAGGCTGCACGCGTGCCCACCGGCGATCGCCGCGCTGTCGAGGATCACGCAGTACCCGCGGGTCCGCCGGCCACGACTGCCGGTCGACGTCGCCGTCCTGGCGCTGCTGGTCGACCGCGACGTGCCGGTGGTGCCGCTCGAGGTGCCATCGTCGGCTGAATTCCCGGTGCTGGCGGCGCTGGGGACAAGTGTCGTCCAGGCGCTCGAGGAGGCGGGGCTGACCGGCACGCTCGTGGCCGCCGGCGACCTGTCCGCGGGGCTGCACGACGGGTCGCCCCTCGCGGCGAGACCGAACGCAGCGGACTGGGACGAGCGCGTGGTGGACCTGTTCGCACACGGGAGGTCCGCCGGACTGGCCGATCTCGGTCCCGAGACGGCCGACGCGGTCGGCGCCCGCAGTTGGGCGCCACTGTGCGTGCTGCACGGCGCGGCGGCAGCGGCGTCACTCGACCTGGCGGTCCGCAGCTACAGCGCCCCTCGAGGCGTCGGCTACCTCGTGCTGAGCTCGACGTGACCGCGCAGGGGCTTGTGACGGCGATCGTGGGTCCGACCGCGTCCGGCAAGTCCCAGGTCGCCGCCGCCGCGGCGGCGAATCTCGGCGCCGAGATCGTTGCCGTGGACGCGTTCACCATCTACCGGGGCATGGACATCGGCACTGACAAGCCGGTGGCAGGTGCGATCCGACATCACATGGTCGATGTGCTCGATCCCTCGCAGGAGTGCACCGCCAAGTGGTTCCAGCAGCGCGCACGTGCCGCGATCTCCGAGGTGTTGGCTCGTGGGAGGCGTGCGCTGCTGGTCGGCGGCTCGGGCCTGTACTTCCGGGCCGTGGTCGATCCCCTCGAGTTCCCGCCGACCGATCCGCGGGTGCGGCGTGCGATCGAGGAGCGCTACCCGGACGCGTCCAGCGCACACGCCGCCTTGCGGGCCGTCGATCCGTACGGTGCCGAACGGCTCGATCTCGCCAACCGCCGCCGTGCGATCCGGGCGCTGGAGGTCCACGAGCTGACCGGCCGTCCGTTCTCGGCGTTCCAGGTCGCCTGGGACCGCCACGAGTCGATCTACCCGGACCTGCAGGTCATCGGCCTCGAGGTCGACCGCGCGGTGCTGTCGGACCGCATCACCCGCCGCGTGGACGCGATGCTGGCAGCGGGATGGCTCGACGAGGCTGCGCGGTTGCGGTCACGCGGCCTGTCGCGCACAGCGGCCGCCGCGATCGGCTACGCCGAGCTGTGGGCGCACCTCGACGGCGCGTGCCCGCTCGATGAGGCACGCGAGCGGATCATCGCGCGCACCCGCCGGTACGCCGTCCGCCAGCTGCGCTGGTTCGCTGCGGACCCACGGGTAACCTGGATGGATCCCACCGCCGCCGCGGCCGAGCTGCTCGGTCGGGACGTGCGCCGTCCGCTGGCGCCGACATGCGCGCCGCGGACCAGGGATCGTCGGGGTGCGGATCGACGGGAACACGACGAGGATGGCACTGATGCACGTCACTAAGGTTCATGGCTGCGGGAACGACTTCGTGGTCATCGCCGACCTCGACGATTTGATCGACGTCGGCCCCGGACTCGTGCGTGCCCTGTGCGACCGGCACCGCGGCATCGGCGGCGACGGGGTCATCCGTCTGGCGCCGCCACGGGACGACGGGTCCGACGTGTTCATGGACTACCGCAACGCCGACGGCGGGATCGTCGAGATGTGCGGCAATGGCGTGCGCTGCGTCGCGACCTACCTGCTCAACCGCGATCCGCGGGCCTGCGACGTCGTGCGAGTCGGCTCCCGTGCGGGCGTCAGGGACGTGGTCGTGACCGGGCGCGACGAGGCGGGCCGCGTCGTCGAGACACGGGTTGACATGGGTGCGCCCGTGGCGACGGGCGATGTGCTGCTGCGGGTGCCGACGCCCGACGGCAACGACGTCACCACGGTGCGCGCGACCACGGTGTCGGTGGGCAACCCCCACGCGGTCGTCGAGGTCGACGACGTCGACAAGGCGCCGGTGGCGGACTGGGGTCGCCGCATCGAACGGGATCCGATGTTCGAGCATGGGACGAACGTCGAGTTCATCACGGTGCCAGACACCGACGTGGTGCGCGGTCGCATCTGGGAACGCGGTGTCGGCGAGACGCTGGCCTCCGGTACCGGTGCGTCGGCCATGGCGGTCGCGGCACACCTGTTGGGCCGGACCGGTCGTCGCGTTCGCGTGGAGGTCCCCGGCGGCGTCCTGTTCGCCGACTGGACATCCGACACGCTGCACATCCGGGGACCGGCCGTCGAGGTGTTCGACGCCGACCTGGACGACGAGTGGCTACGAGCGGTCGACCATGAGTGACGCCGGACCGACCCGCGACGATCTGTCACGGGCCTCGCAGCGCCGCGCGCAGGCCGAGCGCCTCGGTGACGAGGCGCCACGCGAGGGCGTCGACATCATCCGCCCTGTTGAGCGGGCGATCCTCGTGGCAGCGCACCTCGACAGCGAGACCCACGCCGACGTCGTGTCCTCGCTCGACGAGCTCGAGCAGCTGGTCGACACGGCCGGGGGTGTCGTGGCGGAACGCGTCGTCCAGCGCCGCCACCGCCCCGATCCGGCCACCTTCATCGGCAGCGGCAAGGTCGAGGAGCTGCGTGACCGGGTGCGCGAGACGGCGGTCGACGCGGTGATCCTCGACCACGAGCTGACGCCTGCCCAGCAGCGCAATCTGGAGGAGGCGCTGGGGGTCAAAGTGCTCGACCGCACGATTGTAATCCTCGACATCTTCGCCCAGCACGCGGCGTCCCGGGTGGGCAAGCTGCAGGTGGAGCTGGCCCAGCTGACCTACCTGCTGTCTCGCCTCCGCGGCTGGGGGCAGGCGCTTTCGCGGCAGGCGGGTGGCATCGGCACTCGCGGACCGGGGGAGTCCCAGCTGGAGGTCGACCGCCGCCGGATCGCCCGGCGGATCACCAAGCTCCGTGATGAGCTCGAGCGTGCCCGCAGGGCACGGACGCTCACGTCGCGACGTCGCGAGCGCAACCATGTGCCCGTCGTCGCGCTCGTCGGCTATACGAACGCCGGCAAGTCGACCCTGCTCAACCGCCTGACCGGCGCAACGGTCGGTGTCGCCGATCAGCTGTTCGCCACGCTCGACGTCACTGCACGGCGCCTCGAGCTGGGTGACGGACGGATCGCCGTCGCGACCGATACCGTCGGGTTCATCCAGAACCTGCCCACGCAGCTGGTCGAGGCGTTCAAGTCGACCCTCGAGCAGACGACCGATGCGGAGCTGCTCGTGCACGTGTGCGACGCGAGCCACCCGCGCGTGGCCGAGCAGATCGCAGCGGTCGACGCGGTGCTCGACGAGATCGGTGCCGGGGACCTCCCGCGTGTGCTGGTGCTCAACAAGATCGACGTGACCGACGGCCCGACGATGCGCCAGCTGCAGCGTGGCCACCGTGACGCCGTCGCGGTGTCGGCAATCACGGGCGAGGGCATCGACGAGCTGGTGGCAGCCATCACGAGCAGGCTCGCATCACCCCGGCGGCTCGTCGAGGCGCTCGTGCCCTACGAGCACGCTGAGCTCGTGGCGCTGGCACACCGAGACGGCACGGTGCTCAAGGAGGAGCACCGCACGGACGGGACCTATGTTGTGGCGCAGCTCGCCCGGAGCGCCGCGGCGTCGCTCGAACCGTTCACCGTGGTCGACGGCTGGGCGGTGGACGACACCGATGCCTGAAACCGCCCACGGCCGCGGCTAGAGGCTGCGGAGCACGGCGACCACACGCCCCAGGATGGACGCCTGCTCGTCGGACGGCACCGGGATCGGTTCATACCCGTCGTTGGCCGGGTCGAGGAAGAGCTCGCCGCTGCGCGTGCGGCGGAAGAACTTGACCGTCGCCTCGCCGTCGATCATGGCGGCGCACATCTCGCCCTGCTCGACGGTCGGCTGCTGGCGGACGACCACGAAGTCCCCCGGGAGCACGCCGGCGAGCAACATCGACTCCCCACGGACGCGGAGCATGAACAGCGTGCCCTCGCCGACGAGGTCGCGGGGCAGCTGGTAGAGCTCTTCGACGCGTTCGTCGGCCAGGATCGGAGCGCCGGCGGCGATCTCGCCGACGAGTGGCACGGCGCGCACGCTGGCGGGGGTCCGCGCGAGCTCGCTGTCGGGATCGAAGCGGACCTCGATCGCCCTGGGCCGCGACGGGTCGCGCCGCAGGTAGCCGAGCCGCTCGAGCGAGGCGAGTTGGGCGTGGACGCTCGACGTGGACCGCAGTCCGACGGCCTCGCCGATCTCGCGCACGCTGGGCGGGTAGCCACGCTGCTCGACGGTCTGGCGGATCATGTCGAGGATCTGCTGCTGGCGCGAGGTCAGATCGTTGCTGCCGGTCATGCGTTCTTCTCCTTGGCGTGCTGTGGCATCGCCGTGACGCAGCGAGGCGAGTTGGCAGCACGGTAGCGATTCGGCACGAGAAAGGCAAACACCTGTTCGCTTTGTGACCTTGCGCGCCGTCGGCCGGAGGACAGGCCGGGCTTCGAACGTCTGTGCGATCGGGGGTTGACGGCGAACGCATGTTCGGCCATGCTGAGCGTCTGATCGAACAGAGGTTCGCCCGACCGGCGTCGTGGTGGGTTCACGACATGAGGCCCCGGAGGTTGTCATGGCAGTCGCACACCGCGATCTGGAGCGGGAGCACGTCCACCGCCGACCGGCCCTGCGCGTCGTGCCGCCACAGCCAGCACCTCCAGGGATCCCGCCGACCGTCTTCTGGCTCCGTCGCGCACTCGTCGTCGCGCTCGCCGTCGTGCTGGTGCTCGGCATCGTCGGCGTCGTCCGTGCGGCGACGTCCGATGCTCCCGCCGAACAGATCGACATGACGGTGATCGTCCCCGCCGGCGGGACGCTGTGGGATCTCGCCGAACGCTATGCGCCGGCCGGTGCCGACCGCTCCACCTGGGTTGCCGCCGTCGCGGACCGCAACGACGTCGACCCTGGCGCCATCCAGCCGGGCATGGCGATCACGGTGCCGGTCGAGGCGCAACACGTCACGGCGTCGCCGCTGGTGCCGTCCGGTCGCTGACCGGCCGGCCGGTGCCGTCGACCGCTACCAGGCAGGTCAGGGACCTGTGCTCGGCTCCGCACCCTGTTCGAGCGTGGCGAGTTCCCTGGCGAAGTCCTCGGGCGTCGTGAAGCCCTTGTAGACGCTGGCGAAGCGCACGTAGGCGACCTGGTGGATGTCACGCAGCACGTCCAGCACTGCACGTCCGATCTCCTCGCTGGAGACGGTCCGCCGACCCGAGCGGCGCAGCTGGGCCTCGACCCTCGCTGCGCTGGTGCGTAGGGTGTCGCCTTCGAGGTCCAGGTTCGCCAGGGCGCGCGCCATGCCCAGGTGCAGCTTGTCGCGGTGGAAGGGCTCGATCGTCCCGCGGCGCTTGCGGACGGCGAGTGGTTCGTGGATCGGTCGCTCGAGCGTCGTGAACCGCTGATGACACGCACGGCACTCACGCCGTCGCCTGATGGACTGGCCGCCCTCGACGGGACGGCTGTCGATCACGCGGTCCTCATCTGCGGCGCAGTACGGACAACGCACGGATTGCCTCCCAGGTTCCTGGGACGAAATCTACACCGGCGCGCAGATCGGTGGGGCGGCGTCGGTGCGCGCCTGTCGGACGACCCGCATGCGCGTCGACGGGGCGGCCTGCGCGAGGTCCGCGAAGGACGTTGCGGAATCCGGCTCGCAACGTTTTCCACGGTCGGATCACAGCCGGGGTCAGGTTGTCCTCGCTGTGTCCACGGTGTTCGGGCGATCTCCACAGCGCGCCGCTGAGTTGTGCACAGCGGCATCCACAACCAGCGACGTCGGCCACAACATGTCGTGGGTCGGCCCGATGATGATCGTCCACAACGCCGCGGCGACGGCTGGACGTCGGCGCGGTAGGGTGCGCAGTGACAGCAAGCACTGCACCGGGACCACAACATGTAGTGGTCATAATCGCGCGTAGGGCCTGCATCTAGCGGTTCCTTGCAGCAGACCCTTGACCTGGGCACGCGGAGGCGGCAAGTTACACGTCTGAAGTTTCACGCCGGGGATCCACAGGAGCACTTGATGACCACCACTCGTCACGCCCTCGAGGCAGCTACCGTTGCCGACGCTGACGCGCGTCGGGGCCTGCACGTCGAGCCGCACTTCACGGCTGACGGCGTCCACCCCTACGAGCAGGTGGCGTGGGAGACCCGGGACGCGGTGATCACCGACTTCCGCACCGGCGACGTCGCCTTCGAGCAGCGCGACGTCGAGTTCCCGTCGACCTGGTCGATGAACGCCACGACGATCGTCGCGCAGAAGTACTTCCGCGGCACGCTCGGCACGCCCGAGCGCGAGCGCAGCGTCAAGCACATGATCGATCGCGTGGCCGACACGATCGCCGGGTGGGGTCGCACGGACGGCTACTTCGCCGACGATGACTCGGCTGACACGTTCAGCCTCGAGCTCAAGTACCTGCTGGTGCACCAGAAAGCGGCCTTCAACTCGCCGGTGTGGTTCAACGTCGGCGCCGAAGAGCACCCGCAGTGCTCCGCCTGCTTCATCCTGGCCGTCGAGGACACGATGTCATCCATCCTCAACTGGTACGTCGAGGAGGGGACCATCTTCAAGGGCGGCTCGGGGGCGGGCATCAACCTGAGCTCGATCCGCTCGTCCAAGGAGATCCTCAAGGGCGGTGGCGAGGCCTCGGGCCCGGTGTCGTTCATGCGCGGTGCCGACGCGTCCGCCGGCACGATCAAGTCGGGTGGCAAGACCCGTCGCGCGGCCAAGATGGTGATCCTCAACGTCGACCACCCCGACATCGAGGAGTTCATCTGGACCAAGGCGCGCGAGGAGAAGAAGGTCCGCGTGCTGCGTGAGGCCGGCTTCGACATGGACCTCGACGGTGAGGACTACGCCTCGATCCAGTACCAGAACGCGAACAACTCGGTGCGGGTGACCGATGAGTTCATGGAGGCCTACGAGCGCGGCACCACCTACCCGGTCCGCGCCGTCACCACCGGCGAGGTGCTCGAGGACAAGGACGCCCGTGACGTCATGCGGCAGATCTCCCAGGCGGCCTGGGAGTGCGCCGACCCGGGCCTGCAGTACGACACCACCATCAACGACTGGCACACCTCGCCCGAGCACGGCCGCATCAACGGCTCGAACCCGTGCTCGGAGTACATGCACCTCGACAACTCGGCCTGCAACCTCGCGTCGCTGAACCTCAAGAAGTTCTACGACTACGACGCCGGCCGGTTCGACGTCGAGGCGTTCAAGCGCGCCGTCGAGGTGATCTTCACCGCCCAGGAGATCGTCGTCGGGTTCTCCTCCTACCCGACCGAGGGGATCCGGAAGAACGCGCTGGCGTTCCGCGAGCTCGGCCTCGGGTACGCGAACCTCGGTGGCCTGCTGATGAGCATCGGCCTGCCCTACGACTCCGACGAGGGTCGGGCGTGGGCCGGCGCGATCACGGCCCTGATGACCGGGCACGCCTACCGGACCTCCGCCGAGCTCGCGAAGGTCAAGGGCGCCCACGACGGCTACGCCAAGAACGAGTCCGCGATGCTGCGGGTCATCGGCAAGCACCGCGCCGCGGTCGACGAGATCGACCCGCGTCCGGTCGCGCCGGACCTGCTCGACGCCGCCCGCACCGCGTGGGACGAGGCGCTGTCGATCGGTACCGACCACGGCTACCGCAACGCTCAGGCCTCCGTCCTGGCGCCGACCGGCACCATCGGTCTGATGATGGACTGCGACACCACCGGCATCGAGCCGGACCTGGGTCTGGTCAAGATGAAGAAGATGGTCGGTGGCGCGTCCATCGCCATCGTCAACCAGACCGTGCCGCAGGCGCTGCGCCACCTCGGCTACGCCGAGGAGCAGGTCGAGGCGATCGTCGCCTACATCGACGAGAACAAGACCCTCCACGGTGCGCCGGCGCTCCGCCCCGAGCACACCAAGGTGTTCCAGTGCGCCATGGGTGACGACTCGATCCACTACATGGGGCACGTCAAGATGATGGCGGCCGCGCAGCCGTTCATCTCGGGCGCGATCTCCAAGACCGTGAACCTCCCCGAGGAGGCCACGGTCGAGGACGTCGAGCAGCTGCACGTCGACGCGTGGAAGATGGGCATCAAGGCCATCGCGATCTACCGCGACAACTGCAAGGTGGCCCAGCCCCTCTCGGTCTCGAAGAAGGACAAGACACCGGCCGAGATCGCGGCCCAGGTCGCCGAGGCGCACGTGCCGATGCGGCGCAAGCTGCCGAAGACCCGCCCGTCGCAGACGATCTCCTTCGCGGTCGGTGACGCCAAGGGCTACATCACGGCCGGGGAGTACCCCGGTGACGGCCTCGGGGAGATCTTCGTCAAGCTCGGCAAGCAGGGCTCGACGCTGTCGGGGCTGCTGGACGCGTTCGCGATCTCGG